>CAJVYJ010000046.1 GCA_913009475.1 uncultured Actinomycetes bacterium
GACCACCGAGATCTACACTCTTTCCCTACACGACGCTCTTCCGATCTGGCAACTTTCCAAAGAAGACATGAATAATATATTTTAAGATATAAGCCGTAGTTAGGGCGCTCACGAGCAGATAAAGCCACTGGGCGTATATTAGCGGCACCGGACCAAAAGCATGCTCAGCATTGTGCTCGGCGGCGAACTTTATACCCTCAAAAAGTAGAGCTTTACTGGCATAACCGTTAAAGAGCGGCAGCCCGATTATACCGCCCGCGGCCACCAGGGCAGCTATGGTAACTACTGGCAGCTTACGCCACAATCCGCCTAACTTATAGATATTAAGCTCATGAGTAGCGAAATAAACCGCGCCGATAGTTAAAAATAAAGTGGACTTAAACAAGGCATGGTTTAATATGTGGAAGATGGCACCGCCCATGCCCGTACTGCCCTCCGCCGCCATAAAAGTACCGACACCTATTCCCATAATAATGTAGCCCATCTGACTGACACTGGAATAAGCCAACAAGCGCTTGGCGTTTTCCTGCAATAGAGCTAATATCGCCGCTATCAACATAGTTAAAATACCCAGCCAGATAATATAATAACCCAGAGATACAGTCGGCTGCCACGCGGCGATCTCCTTGGCCTTGGAAACTATCTCCAAGCCCGCCGCGTGAATGGGGGGCCGAAAAACAACCGCTACCGTTCTGATAATCCCGTAAGCGCCGGCTTTTATCATAATACCGGAAAGTAAAGCGCTGGCCGGTGAAGGCGCGACCGGATGGGCATCAGGCAACCAAATATGCAAAGGCACATAGCCCGCCTTAACACCAAAACCAATTATCAACAAGGTAACAACAACATATTTCATGTTGCCCCAAGCGTTTAACGCGCCCAAAGCCGAGGCGATTTGAAAGCTGTGACCGTAATAAAAGAGTAGTAGAATGCCGGCCAACAAAATAACGCCGCCGATTAGGTTCATCAACATATATTTAGTACCGGCTTTTAATGCTTTTTTGGTTTCCGAATGAATTACCAGAGGATAAGAAAATACACCCAAAATTTCGAAGAAAATAAAAAGTGAGAAAAAGTCACCGGTAACAACAACGCCGATATTAGCGGCCAGCGATATCAGCATATAGAAATAATAACGGGTATGCTTTTTTTCATGCTCCATATAGTTTATCGAGTAAACTATAGCTATCAGCCAAACCAGCGAAGTAAAGAGAGCAAAAAGAAAAGACATCGGGTCAACGGAAAAATTAAGGCCGATACCAAACATATACTTCGGTAAAATGTAACTGATGACTTCGCCCTTAGCGATGGCCAAAGGGTACATAGCGGCAATCAAGATGAAGCTGACGCCGCTGGTAAGAACCGCGGCTACATCCCGCCAGCGGCCATAGCGGTTAAGGAGCAATACTAAAACAGCTCCGACAAGTGGAGCTAATACAGCCAGCGCCGGTAAAGACAGCGTTAAAACCGCGCTTGTATGAACTCCGAATACTTCCACCATTTATTTCCCCTAACTCTTAAACAAAAAAGCCTGGGCATATCTGGCCACTGATAAAGGCAAGCCCGGCAAGCCGGCAAAGATGCCCAATACCAATGTCATAGCCGAGGTGCCCATAATCGGCCCCAGCATTTTCCAAGTTGTCTCTTTAGGCAACTTTTCAAATTGTTGTTGACCTTTGTCCGGTTTATCAAAATAGGCGGTATAAATAACCGGCATAAAATAAAGCGCGTCCAGAACACCATTAACAATCAAGACGGCAATTAATATCGGCATACTTCCCTGCACGGCCCCCCAACCAAAATACCATTCGGAAACAAACCCGGCAAAGGGCGGAAAACCGATCATGCCCAGAGCGGCAATCGTAAATATAGCCATAGTCCAAGGCAATCGCTTGGCAATGCCTTTCATCTCACTAATATCTTTAACTCCGGTCTCCTCCATAACTATGCCGGCACACATAAACAAAGTACCCTTGGTAAAAGCATGATTGGCCATGTGTATCATCGCGGCGATAGCAGCCGCCGGTGACAGCATTGCCGCTGCCGTAACAATAAACGAAAGCTGACTGATAGTTGAATAAGCCAGCCGCCGCTTGAGATTATTCTGTTTTATAGCGATGAAAGAAGCGACTATTATAGTAAAGGAACCAATGATGGCTAATACCTGCCCTAATCCCAGCAGCTTCATTAAATCAACGCCATAAACACTGTAAACAACCCTAAGCACGCCAAATACTCCAGCTGTAACCACGGCAACCGCGTGTAACAGTGTTGAGACCGGCGTCGGCGCTATCATCGCCGAGGGCAGCCAGTGATGAAAGGGCATAATCGCCGCCTTAACACCTACACCGATAAGATAGATAAAAAAGAGGATTTTTAAGAATGTCTCACCGCTGGTAATATGGAGAATTCCCGGCTGACTTAAGGTTAGGTTTCCTCCCGTTATAATGTATGTAATAAAAATAGCCACCAGCAAAAATCCGCCGCCGCCTAAAGTGTATATCAGATAACGGCTGCCGGCTTTCATCGCTTTCTCAGTACCGATATGCATAACCAGCGGATAGGTACAAATTGATAAAAACTCATAAAAAAGCAGAAAACTGAATAAATTTTCCGAATACGCTATGCCTTGTGCGCAAAATATACTAAGAGCGAAAAAAGCGAAAAAACGTTTTTTGTTCTCTTCGTGCTCCATGTAACCGATGGTATAGACATTAACAAAGACCCACATGGAAGAGGAGACTATGCCGAATATCAACCCCAAAGCATCCACCCGCAGATTAATGCTTAATCCGGCGACCAAATCCGCTATCTTAAAAGTATAGATAGTGCCTTGCAATGCTCCCGGAATCATCGAAGCGACAAAACCAAAGGCAAGAATGGAGGCGACGGTGCTATAAAGATTGCGCCAAAATTTATTATCGCCGTTAACAAAAGTCAGCACTCCGGCCAGACCGGCCAAGATCAGCGGAGCTACCGGTAGTATTGAATATACTTCCATATTAACCTCACCTAATTCCTAGAATCGCGTCCGAAAACCCAATCTGCTGTGTTATCCTCGGTCTTGTCTCGGTTACGTAACAAAACTACGCTCCCTCACATCGACTTTCGTCTGCCTTGCATCTCACGCTTTCGGCCGCGTTCTCTTTTTTGACCGGCCAACGGTACTTTTCGGCCGGAACTTCAGAACAATATTACTGAGAAAAGCTAATAAATGTTATTGCTAACCAAAATATAACCTGACTACCGATTCTACCAAGCGCATGGGCAAATTAATGGCCAGTCCGAATACCAGAGTTCCCAGCGCCAGAGTAAAAGTCGGTACCGTCATTAACCACGTAGGCTCAACTTTTCTGATGTACTTTGTCTCTTCCGCGTGACCAAGCGGCTCACCGCCATCTGTTGCGTGTAGCTGTGCAGACGCCAAATTCAGGTTACCCAATCCTTCAGAACCACTCGCGGGTTCCGGATCCATAAACCAACCGCGAATGATAATCGGACCGTAATATACCATATTAAGCAAACCGCTAAATACTAAAATAGCGACTATACCGTAAGCGGAAAATGAACTGATCAATCCGGCGCTGCCGGCATCAAGCGCCCCCAAGCCTAAAAGCCATTTAGAAAAAAAGCCGATAAAAGGCGGTACGCCGATCATCGATAAAGCGGCCATAGTAATAGCGGCCATAGTCCAAGGCATCTTTTTCCCTAAACCTTTTAATTCGCTTAGCTGCCGCAACCCCGTCTTATGGATGACCGAACCCGCCGCTAAAAATAGCGCGCCTTTCATCAGCGCGTGATTAAAAATATGCAGCACGCCGCCGGCCAATCCATTGGCGTTTAATAGGGTTATACCTAAAACCACATAGCCGATTTGAGCTACGGAGGAGTAAGCCAGCATACGTTTTAACTCTTTTTGCAAAATCGCTAATATTGAACCTAACAAGAGGGTAATAACCGCCAACAACATTAGCGTTTTTATCATAATATGGTTGCTGAGCAGCTGCGCGCCAAAGATACCGTACACGACTCTGATAATACCGTAAGCGCCCGCTTTTATCATGACACCGGAAAGTAGAGCGCTGGCCGGTGAAGGCGCTATCGGATGTGCGACAGGCAGCCAAACATGGACCGGAAACATCCCCGCTTTAACAGCAAACCCGAATATTAACAACCAAAATAAGACCGGCCCTAAGGCATTGCCGCTAAGAGCCGACAGACCTGTGCCGGTAAAGTCAGTGCTGCCGGTCAGCTTCCAAAGAATCGCCGTCGCCAATATTATAGCTACGCTGCCGACGACCGACATGAATAAATATTGAAAACCGGCGCGGACCGCTTCCGGCGTGCCTTCATGAATAACCAACACCGCGGAGGCAACCGAGAAAAACTCAAAAAATATCAGTAGGCTGAAGAGGTTGCCGGTCAAACTTATCCCCAACATCCCATAGAGCGAGAAAAGCAAGAAAACATTAAAGAGGGTCTTACGCTCCTCAATATATTCAATAGCGTACAAAGTCGCCAATACCCAGACAAAGCTGGTTATTAAACTGAGAAACAAACCTAAGGCATCAGCTTTAAAATAAAACGGTAGATTGATGATGCCGATGTCGATTTTTAAAGAGAGCGGATGGCCCTGATTAGACAGATAGTACATCCAGCCGACAACAAACAGTGTAGCCGTGGAGAACAGCGTAGCTAAGATACCGCCGGCTTCCTCGTAAACTCTGCTAATTCCCCAAACAATAAAGCCCCCGATTAATGGGATAAGTAAGGCTACTATAATCAAATAAGCGCTATTCATCAGAGACCAAATCCTTTAGCGACAAACTGTGACAACGATATCAGCGATTGCGGTAAAACCCCTAAAACCAAGGTCCCAATCGTCGCAATCCAAATAACTAACTTATACATTCGCGGAGTTTTAATCTCAGTCTCCTCGGGCGGCTGTATAATATACATATGACGCACAACATTGAAATAATAATATACGGAGATGACCGCATTAATTAATCCGATTAAAGCAAACCACCACATATCTTTGTTAACCGCGGCTATAAATATATAGACTTTGCCCCACAAACCGGCTGTCGGCGGCAGACCGGCCAAAGCGACCATAAATATCGTCATGGTAATCGCTAAAAAAGGCGAGCGTTTCCCTAGCCCGTCATAATCTTTGATATTATCGCTGTCTTGATTATGAGAAAGTGCTGTCACTACGGCAAAAGCGCCGATGTTCATAAAAATATAGACGACGGAATAGATTAAGATACCACTAACGGCGTCTCGAGTCGCGATAGCAAAGCCCATAGTAATATATCCGGCATGAGCAATCGATGAATAACCAAGCATACGTTTTATATTAGTCTGCACCAACGCTGTTAAATTGCCAAGAAACATTGACGCGATTGAAAGAACAATAAAGAGAAACCGCCACTGCTCTACAAAGACCGGAAAACCGATAAATAAGATACGTATCAAAACCGCGAAAGCCGCGATTTTCGGCATTACCGATAAAAAAGCGGTAACCGGTGTGGGGGCACCTTCATAGACATCGGGTACCCACTGGTGAAAAGGGACTGAAGCGACCTTAAAAGTAAAAGCCGCTAAAGCAAAAATTATACCACTGATAACAGCCACATTAGCGCTGCCGGCCACAGTCGAACCCTTAGAGGCTAGAGCGCCGGCTATATCGGCTAATTGAGTGTAGCCGGTAAAACCATAAATAAAAGAAAAACCATAAAGCATCATCGCCGAGGCTATAAGCCCCAAGAGAAAGTATTTTAAAATAGATTCATTGGATTTATAATCGTGCTTGCGATATCCGGCACAGACATAGCAAGCAATGCTGGTTAGCTCCAAAGCGATATAGATCATAATTAAATCCGCTGTTGAGGCCAGATACATACCACCGGCCGTGGCAAAAAGAACCAACCCGTAATATTCTCCCAAACTGACTGTCTTTAATTGTTCCATGTACTCAATGGATAAGAAAACAATTAAGATGGAGCTAAATAATATCGCTTCTTTAAAAAATAAAGATAACGGATCGATTATTAACATACCGTGGGCGGTAGTACCGGTTTGCCCGACCAAAGTCAAAGTATCTATGCTCGCGGCCAACAATATAAGGACGCTAAATAAAGCCAGCGGCCACTTCTTGTCTCGCCATATATAAAGATCGGCCATTATAACCAATATGCCGCCGGCCATCACGATTAACTCGGGCGCCATATAAGCATAATTAAGAGCTACTTTTGTACCTAGTAACAAATTAAATTCCTCCTAATTTGGCTACCAAATGAATAACCGCCGGATTTATAACTTTCAGTAACGGAGCCGGATAGATACCGATAACAAGGATAATTGCGATTAAAGGAGCCATATAGGATATCTCCCTTGGTGTCGCGTCTGAGAGAGGTTGTTTATTCTTCGGTCGGCCTAGACAGATACGTTGAATCGTCCAGATAAAATAACCGGCGGTAATAATTATACCGGCGGCCGCGACTGCCGTTAGGGCCGGATAGACCGGAAAAGCGCCGGTTAAGACAAAAAACTCGCTGACAAAACCGCTTAACATCGGCAACCCGAGTGAAGCGAATGAGACAAAAATCCAAATACCGGCGATAAGCGGCATACTGACCAGCAAGCCCCCTAATTCATCGATTTGACGGGTATGCGTGCGTTCATAGATGAGGCCGACAACTAAAAAGAGCATGCCGGTAATCGTAGCATGATTAAACATATAAAGAACGGAGCCGGTTATGCCGGTAACGGACAAAGCCGCCAAGCCCAACATTACATAACCCATATGGCTGACACTGGAGTAAGCCACCATTTTTTTTAAATCTTTTTGGACCATAGCGTTAAGGGCACCGTAGATTATGCTTACCACCCCGATAATAGCTATTAAATAGACAAACGATTTCATACCTCTGGGCACAACTTGCAGCCCGATTCTGATAAAAGCATAAGTACCCATCTTCAATAAAACACCGGCAAGAATAACGCTGACGGCGGTCGGCGCCTGCACATGCGCGTCCGGCAACCAAGTATGAAAGGGAACAATCGGCACCTTGACGCCAAACCCGACTAAAAATCCCAAAAATATTATCTTTTCGACCCCTAAAGGTATATTGGCCTTAGCTAACTCAAGCATATTAAAGGTATGCATGCCGGAGTAAAAATAGAGGCCCAGTATACCCAATAGCATCAAGATACTGCCGGCCAGAGTATAAAGAAAAAACTTCATAGCCGCGTATTCCTTGCGCGGCCCACCCCAGATGCCAATCAGGAAATACATGGGAATCAAGACCATCTCCCAAAAAATATAGAATAAAATAAAATCAAGCGCTAAAAAAACGCCTATCATACCGACTTCTAAAAACAGCATCAAACCAAAAAATTCTTTAGGCCGCTTATCCAGTTTCCAGGAGGCCACTATACAAATAAACGTCAGCAAGGCGGTGACCAATATTATCGGCAGCGATATTCCGTCAACGGCCATAAAATAAGTCGCTCCGATACCTTGGATCCACTGATAATGCTCAATAAACTGAAACCCGGGATTATTGGCGTCAAAAATAGCGTATAAATAAACAGCCCCGACTAGTACGATAAATGTAACCACCAGCGATATTATCTTAATGGCCAGATGTTTGTCTTTAGGCACAAACATAACTATAAAAGTACCTATTAGCGGAATAAAGGTTAATAAAGTTAGAATATGGTTATTGATGAAATTCATGCCTGTTCCCCCTTACAAGCAAGATTATAATTCAAAATCATAGCCCCTTTGTAAAATTTGACATCACTGCTCTAATGATCAAAACGCTCTCCTACCATTTCATTAAATTGGCTTTATTGACTTCGACAGTACCTTTGTTGCGATACATTAAAATAGCTATCGCCATAGTCAAACCCATCTCGGCAGCGGAAACCACCATAATAAATATGGCGAAAACCTGTCCGCGTATCGCTGGCAGCCCGGAAAAGTAAGCGAAGGCCAGCATATTAATATTGACGGCGTTAAACATCAGTTCAATACACATAACCACGATGATTACGCTTTTCCTTGTTAACGCTCCAAGTAAGCCAATGCTAAAAATACCCGCGGCGAGAATTAATATCTGATTTAAGGTAATATTCATACTATTCCTTCCTCGCTAAAACAACCGCGCCCACCAAAGCTGCCAATAATAGTACCGAAGCTACCTCAAAAGGCAGTAAATACTCTAAAAATATCCGACCGGCTAAGACCTCGGTAACGTTTTTCATCTTGATTATGGTCGCGGTGAACGGCCAATTAATATTGGAAATAATAAAGACCAGCAAGGCAAAGAGGAGCAGAGAGGTCAGATACATCAGCGGGCTGACCTTATTCTCAAACCCGGTTTCAAACCTGGGCCCGGTTGTTGTCAGCATGACCACAAATAGTAACAATATGGTTACGGCTCCGGCATAGATAAGGATTTGCGCTATGCCTAAGAACTCAGCGTTTAACATAAAGTAAATTATGGCCGTGCTTATCAGCACTATAAATGCCGCCAGCACACTATGGAGTAAATTTCTGGTGGTAACAACTCGCCAGCAAGCGACCAGTATAATTATTGATACAATCCAGAATAAAGCATTCGTCATATAGCTTCTGCCTCCCACAGCTGAATCTCAGCCATCAGCGTTAATATCTCATCTCTTAAAGAGACGAATCGGTACTGTACTCTTCGCCCTCTGTTTCTTCTTTTTTTTCAGCGTTTTCACCAGTAATCTTAGGCTCGCCGCTGTCCCATAGTTTTTCCATAGTCGGTACATTTTTATGCGGCTTCGTCCATCCCTCTTGCTCGAATTGGTTCTCCGGCCGTAAAAGATAATCTCTACTCTTCTTAAAATCAGCCACATGCTCCGCCGCTAATTCATATTTATGGGTATGATGTAAGGTTCTGGTTGGGCAAGCTTCCACACAAATACCGCAAAATATGCAGCGTTCCAACGCCAAGTCCCAACTTTTAATCTCACGCCGGCCGGTATTTTGAACGGCAACTATCTTAATAGCATCCGTCGGACATGACTCAGCGCAGATATTGCAGCCAATACAAGTCTGGCTCTCACATGATAAACAACGTTGGGCGTCACGCAGCGCTTGTGCATCCGGCAAGCCAAGATCTATCTCCTTGTAGTTTTTCGCTCGGCCCTTGGCGTCCAGCTTAGGCATCTTCCCGCGCGGTTCATCTAAATATTTATCTTTTACCATAGCGGGAATTATCCCGCGCTTATGGACCTCTTTGATATCCTTGCCTGTTAAATAAGCGTCGATGGAATAAGCTGAGCGTTTACCGCCGCCGATAGCGGCAATGGCAATATCCGCCCCTAAGCTGACATCACCGGCGGCGAAGACTCCCGGCATAGAAGTTTCTCCAGTGATTCTGTCCGCTACAATCGTACCGCGCTTAGTATGTATCTCAACATTAGTCTTGTTCAACCAGTCCACTTCCGGTACTCGCGATATGGCCGACATTACCATATCGACCTCAATAACAAATTCACTACCCGGTACGGGAACAGGCCGACGCCGACCACGCGCGTCTTTTTCGCCCAGCTCATTACGAACGCACTCAATCCCCACGACTTTACCGTCTCGGCCAATGATTTTTGTCGGTGAAACCAGATATTGGATGTCCACGCCTTCATCAATAGCATCGGCGATTTCCACTTCGTGGGCCGGCATCTCTTGACGACTGCGCCGATAGAGAATATAAACATTTTTCGCTTTCTCTCTAAGCGAAACTCGCGAACAGTCGATAGCGGTGTTGCCGCCGCCGATAATCGCTACTTTTTTACCGATCTTAAATTTATTTTTCAGCGCCACATCGGCCAGAAACGTTTCCCCGGCTACAACTCCCTCAAGATCCTCGCCTTCAATACCCATTTTGATAGGTTTATGAGCGCCGACTCCTAAAAACACGGCTTTAAAGCCCTGTTTGAAAAGATTATCCAAGTCAGTGATAGCCGTATTTAATTTAAGCTCTACTCCCAAAGCTAAAACCTGATCGATTTCGGCCTGTAGAATGTCTCGCGGCAACCTGTATTCCGGTATGCCCACCATGAGCATGCCGCCGGCCACAGGTAATTTCTCAAATATAGTCACCTGATAACCGGCCTTGGCCAGATAAAAAGCGCATGACAACCCCGCGGGGCCCGCTCCCACAACCGCGACCCTATCGTCCTTTTTTTTCTTAGGCGGCTTGATTTTTATCTTGCCCGCCCGCTGCATTTTAAGATCGTAGTCAGCGGCAAATCTTTTTAAATTATTTATCGCCACCGGTTCATCTTTATCGCCGCGGCGGCAATTGCTCTCACACGGATGCGGACAAACACGGCCGCAAATTAAGACCAGGGGATTATCTTCTTTCATTACTACGACGGCATCCGTATATTTACCTTCGGATATAAGACCAACGTATTCTCTGATTTTCATATTTGAGGGACAAGTCGCCATACAGGGCGGCATTTTTGTCGTCTCAACTCTCTCCTCATCATTTACGCCCATCATCCGGCGCAGCTTTAGTTCGCCACGGAATCTTTCCGGAATGTCATTACGCTTTTCATCGGGATATTGAAAAGTAACCGCCCGACGAAAAACATGCTTTATAGTAATACCCATGCCTTTGAAAATTCCTAGCATCTTTCCCCTTGGTTCTTGAGTAACGCGTCGGCTCATCCGGCGCTTTCAGCGGGAGATAAACTCCCGCGCTACACTACTTAATAAAATAAATCTGTAAAAATCCTGTCAAAACTACATTTATCAGCGTTAGCGGGAGTAATATTTTCCACCCCAAGTCCATCAGCTGATCAATTCTGATGC
>CAJVYJ010000047.1 GCA_913009475.1 uncultured Actinomycetes bacterium
AATACGTTTTGCCCTATCGGCCAACTGAATTTTCCATTTAGCAAAAGACAGATCATCGCAAACGCCGCGGAAAACACTATATTCTAAATGAGTATGAAGATCGACAAATCCAGGCAACAAAACAGCATTCCCCATATCCTTCATCTTGGCTTGAGGATGTTTCTCCTTAAGCTCCGCGCTCTTACCTATGTCGACAATAGCATCACCCTTTATCAGCACGGCTCCGTCTTCAATAGCATTGCCGATAATCGGTAAAACCCACTTAGCGGTTAAAAGCATCTTACACCTCTTTTATAAAATTCTTACTCTTGTTAATTAGCTATATCTATTTATCACAAACTCACCAATTGATAAGAGTTCCGACTTGACTCTATTATTATCCATAGCCGCGACCGATGACAACGCCGTGTCCAAGTAATTTCTAGCGACCGATTTTGCCTGAGTAACAGCACCGCTCTCTATCATAAAAGCTATAGCCGCCTTAATTGTGTTTCCATCCGAATTAACCAGCGCCGATTTTAAAAGCCCATCGGAATCATTTTTTCGAGCCAATAGCATCGGTAAGGTCATTATGCCTTCCCTTAAATCATTACCCACAGGTTTTCCCAACGTATCTTCATCGCCGTTAATATCCAAAATATCATCATATATTTGAAACGCCATGCCCAAAGAATAGCCATAATCCGCCAACAAAAGTCTTTGATTATCTGTAACCGCGCCAATAATACCGCCTATTTGACAGGCTGCCTTAAAAAGAGAGGCGGTTTTATAATTTATTCTAGTGAAATAATCATCTTGAGATTGATTGTAACGGCAGCTGAAATTTCGCTCCATGATTTCTCCTAGACTAAGCTCCATCGCTGCTTGAGAAAGTGGCGCGATTACCCGATTATCGTGATAGTCCGTTAATAGTTGAAAGGCTAAACCAAAGAGATAATCACCGGCCGCGGTAGCCAACTTATAGCCGTGCGAATAATTAATAGTAGGTCTGCCCCTTCTGTTATCGGCTTCATCAAGAATATCGTCATGAATCAAAGATGCCAGATGGACCAATTCAACGGCATTAGCTGCGTCCAACGCGGCGCCTCTAGTATAGTCACCCGCCATCGCCGACAATAATACCAATACCGTTCTTAAGCGTTTACCGCCCGCCTTTAAGGTCTCAGAGACAGACTCACGTATCTTGATAGGAGCCCCATCCAACAGTTGGTATATCTTTTTTTCAGCTTCTTTAAGTTCTTTTCGGACTGGGCGGGAAATCACATATGTTTTACCCAATTAACAGCCTCTCCCCCATTATTAACAATTGTTAACTCGATATTCAGCCATCTATTATCCTTAGCATTTCGCTCTTTTTCGAGTTAGAAATATAATTTAACGTTTTTCTGATATTATTTTTTTCCGCCTCCGCGCAATCTCCAAGAAACAACCCCAATTCGACCGCGGCCTCGATTAAGCGCTTGCCGTCTTTAAGCTCAAACTCCTCTAAGGTCCTATCCGCCGCCGTATCAGCAATCGCTTTAGCTAATAACCTGATAATTTCAGGTTCATTCAAACCAATAACTTGATTAATCGCTTCCGCGTATAGATAGTCAGTCGCCAATAATAGTTCGTCAGAGAAAGAAACGCTTGTATGGGCCAGAAAACCAAGGTTTTTGGCTTGAAATAAGAGTTCCAAAGCTATGGCTGTCTCTTGCAGAGTATTTACGGGAAAACGTCTGCCTTTTTTGGCAATTCTAAATAAGAGTTCCGTCAAAAAATAATCAGTCTCACATAACTGCTCATTTCCAATCTTGTTAAGACTTGCCAACCGTGACTCAAGTTTAGAATCCACCGTTGATAAATATAGTTTTATTTCGTCATTATCCATAGTGGTATATTTTATCAGGTATGTTTGTTGATGTCAGTTAGTTTAATGGGAAGCTGCCTATAGCTTCATCTTTCCGTTTTTCATCCGCCGATAACAAGTATCATTTAAGAGCATAAGCTGATTCCTTCCGCCCTCATAATTAATGGCATTTATCGCTCCCTTATCTTGATATATCTGCCAATAACCGGAGGCGGGTATTTTAAGAGTGCCGCCAATAATGACTTTTATCGGTCCGCCATGCGATACTACTACTATTTTGCCTTTAGTTTCATTGGTTATAATTTTGTGTACTGATTTATGCACGCGAGCTTCAAATTCGCACCAACGCTCGCCCCCGGGCACCCTAACCGCCATTGGGTCTAACAACCAATTATAGATTAAGCTGCCATAATTTTCACCGATTTCTTCGTGAGTCATCCCTTCCCATTCACCAAAGTCGACTTCATTTAAGCCCGGCATCTCGATGACGGACAAATCATGATATGCGGCAATAGCATGAGCCGTTTGTTTGGCTCTTTGCAGAGCGCTGCTGTATATAGATTTTATCTCTTCATGCCTGAAATAATCCGCCATTAATTGAGCGTTTTCCTCGCCCAGCTGAGAAAGGTCCAGGTCAGTTCGACCAATATAGCGTCTTTCTTCGTTCCATTTAGTTTCCGTGTGTCTAACCAATATCATTCTCATAATATCAAACTCATCTCGTTAGTATTAACAACGCCAATAGTAGTACCGTTGATTCCCCCAGTTCTATTAATGTACCCAAAATATCCCCGGTAACTCCGCCTATCTTTTTAGTAAGTAAGTAGGTAAGTAAAATAATTATAACAGTAAAACCTATCAAGATATTCATAGCAATTGTTAAAGAAAATAATAGTACAATAATTATGACACTTAGTAATGACGCTATCACTAAATCTAATACGCCTACACTGCGACTTAAGACTTTAGCCAGACCATCTTTTCTTACAGCCGGGTAAAAATAAGAGCCGTAAACGGGGGCCCATCGAGATAAAACCGGCATTATTAAAATAAACTTAAGGCCGTTAGCATCAAATTTCAGTGATGATAAAAGCGCGTATTTAAAGATGATATTCATAGTTACAGCCCCAGCCCCAAATACGCCGACGGCACTGTCTTTCATAATTTTTAGACTCTCTTCCCTTGACCAACCGCCAAGTAAGCCGTCAGCGGTATCCGCTAAAGCGTCAAGATGAAGACCGCCGCTAAGTGCCGTCAAAATTATTATTATGATGATACTGACGACCTGATGAGGTAGGAGTATTTTTAAAATCAAGGTAGAGACGACCAGGACTAAACCGAACAATAGACCGACTAGTGGGAAATATCTGGTAGATTTACCCAACTCTGCGGCATTAATATTATTTTTGCCGATGGAAACAACCGAAAGAAAAGAGAACGCCGCCAAGAAACTAGTCATTGGTCAACTCTTTTTCATCTTTTTCCGCCACACCCGCTTCCGCGAAAGTCGCCATCTCATTAATGATTTTGCAAGCGACATCAACTAAATTAATAGCTAAAGCGGCGCCTGTACCTTCACCCAGACGCATATTCAAATATAACATTGGCGTTATCCCGATTTCTCTGAGTATCAACTGATGACCCGGCTCCACCGAGACATGAGACGCGAACATATAATTTACTGACTTGGGCGCTAATTTCGCGGCAATTAAAGCGCCCGCACCGGAAATAAACCCGTCCACAACTACCGGCACGCGATATTTCGCAGCCCCCAATACAACTCCGGCTAGACCCCCGATCTCCAAGCCTCCTACTTTAGCTAATACATCAATGGAATCATTCTTGTCGGGCTGATTAATTTTTAGCGCTCGTTCAATCGCGTCTATCTTTACCTTAAGGGTTGCATCGTCTACTCCGGTACCGCGACCGGTAATCTCTTCCAAGCTAAACTCAGCCAACGAGGCAAGTATCGCCGTACTGGCGGTAGTATTACCAATACCCATGTCCCCGATAGCTAATATATTGGCTCCGGCCCTAATCTCAGCTTCCGCCACCTTAATACCGATTAAAATTGATTTTATAGCCTCATCACGCGACATGGCCGGCCCTTTAACCATATTAGCGGTACCCGGTCTGATTTTCTCTTGCACGACGAAGGGGTCGTCTATATCAGCGCCCACACCTATATCTACAACTCTGACCTCAGCGCCGACATGCCGGGATATAACATTTATGCCGGCGCCGCCGGCGACAAAATTAGCCACCATTTGCGGAGTTACCTCCGACGGAAAAGCACTGACACCCTCGGCAACAACTCCGTGGTCTCCGGCCATAACAATGATGACCTTTTTATCGATTTGTGGCTGAGGATTTCCTGTAATGCCTGCCAGCCTTATTGATATTTCTTCCAAGACTCCCAAACTGCCTTGCGGTTTGGTTAACTGGTCTTGACGCTCTTTAGCTTTAGCCATGGCTTGCGCATCCAAATCCGCAATCGACTCAATGACTTTAATTAATTTTTCCATAATTCTCCTTTTTTCTTGATTGACAAGCTGCCGTAGAACAATTCTTAAGAATTGTTCTACGTCTGTTTGGTTAATCAAGCCCTACCAGGCACTAGTGTTCTTTTAGTAGTTGTTGCACATTTTGTTTTAAAATAAAAAAAGCCCGGCTTCGCCGGGTTTAAAAATATTAATATACCATACGGTACCCTCTTTCCGCGAAGAGTTAATTTATTCATTCAGGCAGGTCTCCTGGCTAACGGTTGCGCTTTGATGAGCCTTCCCGATCTATTTTAGACCAGTGGCCGGCTTTAAACCTATCATCTAGCTGCCGCTTACAGTGGCGGGCCCGCGGCTGATTCTCACAGCCTTCCCTATTCTTCCATCACCTAAATTGCCGTTAATTAAAAATTCTGCGACAATCTCATCAACAGACACCTGAAATTTATTTACTTTCCAAAAGTTAACATAGCAAATTTATCATTTGCGGACAAGCATAATAATTTAATAGTATTATTTATTTGTAATATTGCCTAAAAATAATACGTATATTTTATTCTGTTAAACTGAATATGGAGAGATAATTATACGGCCCAATATTGATGGTTCTGTTAAGATTAAAGCCATAAATTTTAAGACTTGTTTTAAGTTCGCTTGGAGCCAGCCTGATTTTTAAAGGCGGGCCCGGTGGTCCGTCAATTTTTTTAAATTCTACTACAGCCAGCGTTCCCCCTATCTTCAATGCCCGCTTTATCTCTTTGATTACCGTTGCTTCCGTACCCTCGGCCTTAAAATCATGCCATACCGTTGCCATCAGGCAGATATCAAAATAATCATCAGTAATCGGCAGCTTCTTTCTCAAATCAACAACCTCGGCGGTGATATTACCCAATCTTTTTTGCGCAGCTTTTGCCTTTAACTCGGCAATACCTTCCAGCCAAAGATCAAACGCATAAATCACTCCTCCGTTAGAGACTTGCTCGGCAACCGCCAAAGCATAAGCGCCATTACCACAAGCGGCATCAAGAAATCTGATATTATCCACCAGCGGTAACTCAGACAATAATATTTCGGAATTAATCAATGAATAGCTGCTATGTCCGGCAGCAATAGGTTTTTCGGTCATATCTGCATACACCTTTTTTCAGACTGACTCCATTTTTATAAAAAGAGTCCCTTGACGATATCACGCCTGACATTATCTCGTCCTCCCCAGGCCAAATCAGCTATTACTTTTTCAAAAGCTACTCATAAAGTTCTTGCCTACCATGGATAATTTTATGGCATACTATCTTTATTATTTATCTCTGGCGTTAGTGATCAGAGGTTTCTTGCCCTTTTTCTTTTTTTTCTTAAAGCCGGCGACAATCTTCTCCGCTTTTTTAAAAGGCACGGTTATAAAGGAATACTTATCCATAACCTGTATATCAGTAATATGTTTTGGCTTAACATCAACCCTATCCATAATAAGTTTAACAAGTTTTTTGGCATTCATCTTGTCTTTCTTGCCCAGCGCAACAAAAAGCCTGGTTTTACCCTGCATATTAATCTGTTTCCCTTTTCCGCCGATCTCCGTAATCTCACCATAAGCGTTGGGATCTATCTCTTCCTCAAAACAATAGTTAAGTACGGCAGCCAGTATAACTCCGGGGTCGTTACCCTCAAGTAATTTTTTTGCCCAGTTGTAATATTTGGCATCGATCTCATCGTTTAAAATAGTAGCAAGGTCATCGTATATTTTTCTTTTTTTGCTTTTGATGATCTCTTTTACGCTTGGTATCCGCAATTTCTTGATATCGGTTTTGGCAATCCGTTGTATGAACATTAGCCGCTTGTACTCACGAGGGGTAATGAATGTAATAGCGGTGCCCTCTTGTCCGGCCCGGCCCGTACGACCAATTCGATGAACATACGACTCCGGGTCCTGAGGCAACGAATAGTTAATTACGTGAGTAAGGTTAGCCACGTCGAGTCCGCGCGCCGCGACATCCGTAGCTACAAGAATATTGATTATTCGTTTCTTGAACTTATCCAGGGTCCTTTCTCTTTGCGCCTGAGTAATATCGCCGTGGATAGCATCCGCGTCATAGCCTCTTTCCATCAAATGATTGGTAATAGCGTCAACATCGATTTTGGTTCGACAAAAAATAATAGAATAAAAATCCTCTTCAATATCGATTATCCGGCAAAGTGCCTCGAATTTATCAGCGGCTTTAACCTCATAATATATTTGCTCGGTCAAATTCGTTGTCAACGGTTCTTGTTTAACCGCCAGAAACTCATAACCGTCCATATATTTTTTGGCCAGGTCTTTTATCTTTCGCGGCATGGTCGCGGAAAACAACAGCGTTCTTTTGTCGGAGTTTGTATGCTTCATTATTTCTTCAAGGTCTTCGATAAAACCCATATTCAGCATTTCATCCGCCTCATCGATTATCAAGTGCTCGATCTCTCCAAGCTTTAGCGTTCTTCTTTTAAGATGATCGATTACCCGGCCCGGGGTTCCAACTACAATATGAATGCCTTTTTTTAATCTACGTAACTGCTGATCAATGGATTGGCCTCCATATATTGGCACTACTTTAATATTTTTGTCCGCCCTGATAGAGTTGATTTCCTCCGATACCTGAATGGCCAATTCCCGCGTGGGAACCAGGATTAACGCCTGAACTGTTTTAATATCTGATTTAACCATTTCCATCAGCGGCAACCCGAAGGCCGCTGTTTTACCGGTTCCCGTCTGGGCCTGCGCGATGATATTAGTATCATCTCTTAACATGATAGGAATAGTTATAACTTGAATCGCGGTGGGCTCTTCAAACCCTTTCTTCTTAATTGCGCTTAGTACTTTATCTGAAAGCCCAAGCTCATTAAATTTCTTTTTTTTAGTCATCAGTGTCTCTTTCATAAATTAATTTCTGTATTCTCAATCGAACCTTACAGGTATATATCATTATCCATAAAAAAGATAGCTTTGTTGGTAGTTAAAATCGCTCACCTAGAGTTCCGGCCGAAAACCCAGTCTCGCGCGCCGCTTAGCGGAGTCCAGGATACATTAATCTCCCAGTCTTCACGGGCGGATATAAGATCCGCCCCTACACATTGTAAAACTCAAATTTTAAGACTGTTTAAAAAACTGAATATTGCCAAAACTACTAAGCTGTTTATTATTGGTTTTGTTTGATGCTGTCACTTAAATATAGCGAGTGCGCCTTACTTGAAAGCTAAAGATTCAACACAGAGGATATAGCGCCGCTAATCTCACGATGGTTAGGGACAGGAACTGTAACGGTGCTCTCGGATAGTTTTTTCTGCATAATTATATGACTACCGCGTCTGCGTATTTCAAGAAAATCGCCATGAAGCCGTTGCTTTATTTCTTCGGAAGACGCGGTTTCAAAAAATAATTCCAAGGCTTCTTTTAGGTTATCACGTGCCTTTTCAACACTATCTCCCTGGCTGGCAATATCAAGTTCGGGGCAGATAGATACGTAACCGTCATCCTCTTTTTCTATAATTGCAGTAAGTTTATGTACCATTCTGCCTCCTTTTTAATTGATTTTTAACTATAACATAACCTTTTAAATGTAAAGTGTCATTTGCATATCTCTTTGACTCGTCCTACATCTCCATTAGTTAATCTTACTTTTATGCCATGCGGATGTGAAGGTGTGATTAGCTGTCGGCTGGATTATTTTGTTATGCCCAATCTTCTTTTGGCAACATTGTCATCAGTCGGAAACGTCACTTGGCAAATATGGTAGTTGTGCGCTATGCCAGACGGCTACTATCCAGACCGTCTTTTTCTTAATCCGGTAAAAGAAACGGTACGATCCTATAATAACCTCGCGAAATTGAAGATCAGGAAATTCCGGTAGACTGCGACCGGATTCCGGGAAGTCACGAAGCCTTGCGAGCGCATTTTCAGTTTTATGCCTAAAAGAAACGGCCGCCGACGGATTTTCTTTTTTAATATACATGATGGTATCGAGAAATTGTTTGTGTGCTGTCGGAGAAAAAAGGATTTTCACGGCTGCATTCAATCTATTAGCTTGTCAGCTTCATTTAATACAGTATCCAGCTCAAATCCAACGCCTGCTTCTATTTCTTTTTCGCCCTGCGCGAGTAAACGCAAAATCTCCAATTCATGCTGCGCGCGTTCGTAGGCTTCCATGCCGACCATTACAGCTGCAGCACGCCCACGCTGAGTAATAAAGACAGGCTCTCGAGAGCTGGCGACGTGTTTAACAATATTTGAAGCATCTTGTCTGAGATCTGATATTGGAACTATTTTTGGAACTGACATTGGTAATACCTCCTATGGTAGTCTTAATTGTATTACCAATGACCCCATGAAGCAACACTATTAGTCCATATTTCTATCGATGCATTCAGCACCACAACGTTGTATTAGCCAGACCTTTTTACGATGCCCAATTTAATTTCAGTTACACCGACCCTTCATCTTACCAAAGTCATAATTTTCTCTCATAAGTCATTACCAATTCCAATAGTTTTTCAGTTCTTTTCGACTTGCTTTTCGAGCAGAAATAATTCGAATAAGTTCCTTTCTAATAATAAAAACTATAAACAATTTTCTCCACAGATAGAAGAAAAATTTGAAAAATTAGACCCTATTACAAGAAAAATATTTGAACAGCAAATATATTCACAAATAAAATGTATTGAAGAAACTGTATCAAGTTTTGTAAATTTTATTATTAGAGATTAAATTATGAAATTACAAAAACTTATAAAATTAGATTAAAAAATTTGTTAAATAATTTGTCATCAGTTTCCAGCAGGTTTAAAATATGCAATACTATTTTTCTACTAAAAACATCGTCAGCTTGTTTGCAATATCCCCATTTTATGCCGACTGTCCGATCCGAGCCGTTTTGGTATATTTTCAATGGAGTTTGTTCAATAAATTGTTTAATAATAGTTAAATTCATATTTTTAAGTTTATTTTATTATTTTAAATAATTTGCAGGGAGCGTCCAGTTTAATAATAAAATCAGCATTAATATCTACTAATTTTTGCGTCCAGTCCCAGCCACCTATCCAGTCCTTGCCGTCAGCGTCAATATTAAAAGCGTAACAGTCCGCCGAGCGAGCATTTAAGCGGTAAAATGAGCCAAAGGCGTGTTGTTTTATTTTATTAAATAGAGAGTATCCACAAGCGGTTTTTATTTTTATTGGTTGATATTTCATATTTTTGGGGTTAATGGTTAATTAACTTGCGGACGGGTAATTGAGCATAGCCCGCCCGTAAATCAATTAAATCAATTGAGCAATAGCAGGAGTATCATCACAGTCAGGCAAATAATCGTGAGCTAAATCATTCTGTAAATCATCTCCAGCCGTGTCAATGGTTTCAAAGCCATCATCAAGCGGTAAATACTTTTTAATATCATCAGGCGTAAAAATGTTAAATAAATCAATAAAATTATCTTTATCATCTAAAAAAATGGTTTCGTCCTTTAAATCATAATCGCCATAAAGTCCCAGCCGTCCGACATCATTGTAAAAAGTAAACTTCGAGCCGTCCACCTTTATAAAATCCAGTTCGTAGCAAGTCCCGCCGATATACTTGCGACTGTCCCGAGCCGTTTTTAGCCCAGCTTGTTTTATTTTATTGGTAATTTGTTGTTTATTCATATTTTTTTGGTTTGTTTAATCTTGTTTAATAAGGTTTGGGCCGACCTTTATTTTAAATAAGCTGTTTTATTTTATTAAATAAGGAGTATTTACAAGCGTCCTTTATTTTTATTGGTTGGTATTTCATATTTTTTTCTTTCCAGATAAATATGTTATAATAGTTAATAATATGCTTAAGATTAGTTTATTAATCAATAAATAAAGTAATATACCAAAACCAATTAATAGCCATAAAGAATGTTTGCAAACGGTTTTTATTTTTATTGGTTGGTATTTTATATCTTTAGGGTTAATGGTTAATTGACTTGCGAGCGAGCGACTGTCCCGAGCCATTTTTAGCCCAGCTTGTTTTATTTTGTTAGTAAGGTTTTTTTGTGTGTTAGTCATATTTTTTTTGAGCCAACTTGCTATTAACTTTATTTGGTTTAAAGTTCAGGACAGTCAGCTAACTGCTTTAATCCATTGTAGATAAGGCAAGCGTCCTTGCTGTTGGGTATATCAAAAATGAAAGTTTTTAAATCATTATAATTGTAGTCATCAAAATCATTTTCGCCGTACCCTAAACAGTCAATGGCATAATTTTTAAGTTGTTGTGTAGTCAGTTTCATAGGTTTGGGGTTTAAGTAATTGACTTGCTGCGAGAGCCAGCCCGAGAGCCAGCCACCACCATAAATCAACTAAAATGGAAATTTAAATAATTTGAGCCGTTCGGGTTTATCAACCAACCAGCTGTTAAATTCAACCAGCGTTTTGTCTTTGCCATAATAAG
>CAJVYJ010000048.1 GCA_913009475.1 uncultured Actinomycetes bacterium
GAGATGGATGGAAGGGATGGAGAGGGAGGAGAGAAGAAAGGAAGTGAGGGGAGTATGAGGGTGAGAGAGTGGGTGGAGGTGGTGGTGAGTAGAAGAGTAGAGTTAATTATTATTAATTAAATTTATATTGTATTTTTTTTTTTCAAGCAGAAGACGGCATACGAGATATATCAGTGTGACTGGAGTTCAGACGTGTGCTCTTCCGATCTCAAGCTGCAGCGCCAAAAGAAATATTGCCACTAAATTAATCGCCGTAATTAAGCCATCCAAGCGTTCGTAACTGCCAAAAATGGCAGTGGGAAGATGGATAGCGGTAATAACAGACAGCGCGATCAATCCCACCCATACCAGAGCAATTGAGGCAACCAAATGCCATTTTAACCCTTTATAACCCTTTATAAAACTGATCAGCCAGAGTATAGACGCGAGTATGGTGCCAATACGAAGAAGAATGACCTTGGCGGCAGTTGTCGAAAAGTAAGGCGAATTCGAGAAAGCCGGCGGTATTAATAAAACCATCAAACAAATAATATAAAAAAAAACATTGTCAATCGTAATATCTAATTTAACTTTCATTATTTTTTACCTAAAATTCGGGATTCAATTGCACGATAATCATTCCGGCCGGTCAGATTTTGATAATATTTTATCCATCGTAAGGCTTCACGTTGATTATTCAAATAAAGATATGTCTGCACCAAGCCGTTGGCGGCAACGACACTGCGCGGATTATATCTGATAGCTTGATTGTATAAATCAATCGCCCGATAGAAATACCTTTTTTGACGGCTTGAATTTGCCAACGCTTGATAAACAGTACCTAAGAGCGCATAATTATCCGGCTCCAGCGGCTGCCGTCTGATCGCTTCACTGCCGGCTGCGATACCAATATCAATCGCTCTCCTATTACCGGATAAAATATATTTTTGTAAACCAGGCACTTCCGCTATTGCGTATTCACTATAATAGCGATTATATTCTTTAGCTAAATTAAATTCATTAACAAACTGCGTGAAAGTCGAAGCTGATTTTGTTTGTGCTAGATAATATTCCGCCCGTAGGAAATTTATTGAAATACCGATTGAATAAACGGCAAAGATTGTAAGAACCAACGCCATCGGTATAAATACCGCCTGAGATAACTTATAGGACTTAAATCCATCTTTTAAATAACCGACAACAGCAATTATAACCCAGGCCAATACCAACACCGTCGGTACCTCAGGATTCAGTTGCGCAGCCATCAAGTAAGCTGCAAATGAAGTAATAAGACCATTGGCCAGGAAAACATGGTCGTCACTTATAAAAGCATCGCGAAAAAAGAAAACGCAAATGGCCACAAATACCAGCAACGCAGGTATGCCACTGGTTAGAGCTACTGTTAGGAATAAATTATGAGCGTCGGCGGGAACTTCCAAAAAACCTGTCTTTACAGGCAATACCGGTGTTACCGAAAAGCGAGCCGTATCCGGCCCGGTTCCCAATAACGGATGAGCGATACTCACCTTTACAGCTCCCCGCCAAGCCATGGTGCGATAAGATATACTGGCCGCTTCTACCCCTGAGGAGTAAAAAAGAAAGCCGAGCGAAATAATAATCAACAAAATACTCAGCAACGTAATAATATATAAGTGTTTTTGCACTAAAATATCTTTAAAATATAAAATCGTCGAGAGCAGTAATATATTAATCGCTGTAAACAGTGTTCCGCTCGAACCCGTAGCCATAATCCCGGCGCCAATAAAAGTTATGGGAATTATAATAAAATAACGCCTGCTATCGCCTTTCATATCTAAAAATAACCAAATAGCCAGCGCCAAGACCATATCCATATACATGCCGGCATAGTTGGGATTGCCAAAGGTCGAATAAGCCTTCCAGCCAAAGCTTGATGTATAGTCAAACGGAAACTTGATGCCGAGATATTGTATAACCGCGATAATACCGACTAAAGAGCCTGATATAATATTTATTATAAAAAGCAACCTAAGCTTATTTCTATCCCAGTTTATCAACCATACTCTAAAAGCCAGTATCCCAAGAATCAAATACGTCCATAATCCCCGATACCAGGTTCGCCGACCTAAAAAAGCAACCGCAGGGCTGATGGAAAAGAGAGTGGCGAGAGTCATTAACATTAAATAAGCCAGCAGGAGATAGAAGATAACACCGGACGGCAGCCGTAATCGCCCGGTTGCAAGTACCTCCCAAACAATCAACAGCAGAACCAACGAACCGACAATTCTTAAAAGAGTAATTTTGATGACACCAAACGGATCATCGGTGGCACCGGCATAAATAAGAGGTAATAAAAAAAGTAGCCCTAATAAAAGATAAAAGAATACAATATCAATTATCTCTTGCGAAGATTTAATTTTTATTATTTTCAATTTAGTAATCTTTATTTTTTAGGATAAACCACAGCAATCTTCCATTTGCCGTCCACTTTTTTCAGATGAATAGTATAAGTCCTTTGTTTACCTTGCGCCAAGGTTAAGGTTTTAGACGGATTAGCTTTATCCACATAATAACTTTCATCGATAAATGAAAGTTCGCCTCTGGCTACTTCCTTACTGGCTTCCAGGATTTTAATATTTATATCATCATACTTTCTAATCTTTACCCGGCCCTTAGCGGCAGCAGCTTTTATTTGTTTAGTGAAAACATCCAAGGCGGCGCCATCCAAAGCCCCCTTGAGACCGGCCGGCTCAGAAGTTACTTTGGATATAATCGCCATATCTTCCTTAACATCATGGTTGACCTCAATTTTAAGTTTTTCACTAACCTTGAGTGGCTTCTTAACGCCGGGATTTTGCCCACATGAGATTAAGATTACTGATAATAATAATAGCACCGTCATTAATACGAATTTTTTCACCATCTAGTTTTTTCCTCCATAGCTGTTACAACCGGATAAGAGTCACACAAAGTCACTTAAAAGATAAGAGGAGGACATTTAAGCCCTCCTCTTATTGTGATTTCATTTAAACGCTGCAATAACTATAACTATTTTTTAGCGTTATTTGCTTAGAAACCAGCTGAATTGTTAAAACCTACACCAGAATCAAGCGTACCTCCATCACCAGCCGTACTCCATCTGTGGCAGGACAAGCAGACAGCATCCATGTGAGCTAAAGCACGATTTGGATTGTCGACTCTTTGACCTTCAGCACTTGTATAAGCGCCCATCTCGGCCGTGGTGTCACTAGTAGCGGCCGGCAAGAACTTCGATGACTGAGAGACGTGCGGGAAATTACTCCCGAAAGGACTCAGATCATTGTCAGCGTTGTGACAACCTTCGCAACCCATACCAGGCTCAGCGCCGGGATCAGCTACCTGTTGTGAAGAACCATCTACCACAACATAGCCGTCAACAGCCCCACCTTGAATATGCGACTGACCAGTATCAACCTGTGAATCTTGCCAGTTCGAGTTCTTATTGTGGCAGTCAGCGCAGAAAGCGGTCAAAAGCAGACCATCACCACCCTCGATTGTATCAGTGGTAAACATAGTACCACTATAAGGAGCAGGAACTATCTGGCTACCTGCTGTATCACCTTGAGACAGTATGTGAGTATCCTTGTTCGGATCAGCCCTGAGAATCATACCTGTAAGATCACTACCACCATCAACATTATAACCTAAGCTGCCGATAGTGTTGGCGTTGTGGACTGAGTGGCAGGAGTTACAAGCCAGATCGCCGCTAAGATTTTGTGTTACGGCATCAGGAATCTTTTTCGCTGAAATGTTGTAAGCAGTGGTTGTACTATTCTGAAGTGAACCAACATTGTGCTCACCACGAATAGTAGTTACTCCGGCCAGAGGCTTTAGACCAGTTACACCATCAGAACCATGGCAATACATGCACTCATTGTTTTGATTGGTACCGGCCGGGCTGCTATCGTTGTTACCGTCTTTCAATAAACGCCAGCTGCTTGTGCCGGCATCGTGAACAGCGTGACAAGACTTACAGCCGTTAGTGGCCGTGGAAAAGTTACCATGCGGGTTGTTGCCGTTTTTCTCGCTACCAAGTGTACTGTTATCTGTCGCATACGGAGTAGCAGAGAAACCGCCAGGATTCTGTGAAAAGTAAAGGTTAGGAGTAGTCGCAGTACTAGGACCACCAAGAATATCGGAGGAACTATCCAACCACCAACCACCGGCTAGAGCTACGCTAGCAGTAAACGCCACTATGGCCATAACTAATACAGCTAAAATTAATGATTTTTTCATAAATTTCACCTCCCTTCCTTTAAGTGTTGTGCTAAGCCGATAAATCCAGCTTAAACGCTATCTTAACTCCGGCTTATTAACTAAGCCGGAGTTAAGATAGCCATAAAAAAACCTTACTCACTCTTGTAATCGAGGTTGTAAGGAATAACGACATATTTATTATATGTAAAACAAGCAACTGTAGTTTTAAAACTGGAATATGCAACGGTTCTAGCTTCTAATCGAGCAACTAAAAGCTTCACGGGTATTCATTACTCCTTTGCCGATTCTAACTCTAAAACTAAAACCATTAACTTACTTAACGTTCATTAGGTAATATATATACTGCGATGTTTGCCGCGTAGTTGCTCACACCGTTCTCTCTGTGGAACTTGCCGCTTATAGATACATAATAACCATTTGTAAAGCGATTGTCAAGTGTTAAATTAAGAAAAACTAATTCTTTTAAGCTACCGCTTAGTACTGCTGTCACCGCCACTAATAGAGCGATTGTTGCGCCCGAATATTATGAAATCATGGGCGCCTGTCGTTGCTCCGCCCGGTTTTGCGTATATCGCCGATATATAAACCAGGCGATAATAAGTAAAAGCAATCCCAGCAACAGCCAAGCATAAAGCGAAATATGGGTTGCCGCCGCGCTGCTGAAAGCACCGGCCCCGGCTTTGAGGTTGACATCAATAACTTGGACCCGATTATTCCATTTATCGGCAATCACAAAGGTACTGCCGCCGGCGTAAACAATATCGGCAGGATAGTTAAACTCACCGTCATTTCGGCCCTGGGTGCCAAATTCGCCCAAATCCTTGCCGTTATGATCAAATACCCTGATAGCGTGATGAAAGGCGTCAACTACATAGATATTTTGATTATCATCAAGCGTTAAGCCTAAGCCGAGACCAAACAGCCTATCCGATTGATTCATGGATTTCGTGGGCTCACCAATACCACCGACCAGCGCTCCTTTTTTATTTAATATCTGAATACGCATATTCATACTGTCGGAGATAAAAAGATTGCCTTTTTTATCGAAATCAAAGCCGTCGGGATATTCGAACTGGCGGGGAAGCTTACCCTTTACCCCCCATTTTTGCAACAATCTGCCTTTTAAGGTGGTTACCAAAATGCTGCCGGCGTTAGCCACATAGAGCTTCTTCCCAACCACTTTAACCTTAATAGGACGATTTGCGGCCACACCACCCATAGGAATAGAGCGTATAAACTTACCGGTCTTGTTGAAAACCGATATCTTCCCCGCTATTTGTGACGCGGCATAAATATTGCCGTTGCTTTCATCTACCGATATTGATAACGGATTCTGAAGCGCCTTTTTTTGGTGAGCTATAGGAATACCGGTTTTAGGCTTACCGAATTTAAAGAGAAAATTGCCGCGCCGGTTGAAAACCATGACCCGGTTGTTACCGGTATCCGCAATATAAATGTTGCCGGACTTTCTATCTACCGCCACACCATTCGGACTCTTTAGGCGGTCTTTGCCCACGCCGTATATGGAAAAATCCCAATTAATCCCCGCGGATTTAGGAACTCTGGCCGGTTCCGGCGGTTTGGTCAACAACCAATAAAGAAAACTCAGAAAACCGAGTAATAATAATAATATTATTAGATAACTTCTCAGCCGCGAACGCTGATTATTAGCAGGCTGCTCGTTAAACACGTCCTGCGAAAAAGTGGGTGTTTCCAATAGATAAACCTCCTCTTAATAAGTTAAAAATTAATAACTAAAAGTTAGAAATAGAAATTACAAGCTACTTTTTCCCGCTTACCCTTTGCAAACCTTGCCGGGCTTCTTTATAATCGGGAATAAACTTAAGCGCCGCTTTAAACTCACCGGCAGCTTTAGTTTTATCTCCGTTCTTCTCATAAATAAGACCGAGATAATAATGACTGTCGGCGCCGGATGGATTTAGTTTTAAGCTTTTGTTGAAATATTCGCTTGCTTTTGAATATTTATTTTGACCGTAATAAATCTTGCCGATTTCAAACGCCGCCAACTCAAATTTATCTTTATCAATCTTTAGCGCTTTTTTAAGCGCTCCAAGAGCATCGGTCATTCTATTTTGCTTTTCATAGGCAATCCCAAGATCATAATAAGCTTGAGAAAATTTAGGATTTAACTTTATCACCAACTTGTATTCGCTGACCGCACCGTGATAATTGCCCATCTCCATGTACACTAATCCCAAACCAAGGTGAGCACGAGCATCACGAGGATTTTTCTTGATAGCATCTCGAAAAGCAAATAAATCACTTTCAATAGCGTTTCTGGGAGTAGTCACCGGAGTAATGAATACATTTTTTACAATTAAAGCAGCTACAATGATAACCAGAAGCAAAATAATGCCGATGGCCCAACGCATAATACGGTCGGCATTTGAAGAACCAACTACCGCTTGACCTTGCCGACCATCCGGCGTCGAGGGGCCAAAATCATCCATTAACTAGATCACTTCCTAGAATAGGGGATGGAACCTCAAAAAACAAAAAATAGTATATCGGCATAGTAACTTTATGTCAATCAACCAGGCATATTTTACTAATAAACGATAACCTGTAATAGACGCTTACCGTTGGAGTCAACCACCGCGAGATGACTATTGCTTGGAGCACCCGACCTTCTAAAAGTTATTTCCGGCACGCCCCCTGAAGTTACTTTACTAATTTGCCAATTATTTGCTTTAAATTTCTGCTGATATGAATTAATTATACTTTGAGAAGATGAAGTAACTTCCCAGGTCGCGTAGTATACAACATTTGATTCGCTGTCCATGTCTTGGTGCGCCTCTAACAACTTACCGCTACTGGGCTTAGGAAAATCGGTCGGGAAATTAGCCGGTAACTCAACTTTTTTAGACTTATCCAAGCCGGCGCCAACCGTAGCTTTTTTGTTGGAAGAGCAAGAGCTGAACAATAATGTAAAACTTAAAGCAACCATTGATAAAATTACGAATTGTTTTACTTTAGTGGATTTGGGAAACGCCTTGTTGTTCAAAAAAAATACCTTCCATCGAACACTTACAATAACTCAGATATGTATTGTATATATATTAAACAATTTTAATCCAAAATTCAAGAGGAAAAACAATCTATATTGTTAATATGCCTTAGTGTAGGTATGGCTTCCACCCATCATGTGGCAAGTTGCCCTGCAGGTGCCGGTAGAGCCGGTTTGCGAATAAGACTTAACACCCTCGTAGGCACCGGCATCCTTAATTCTTATCAGATGGCCGTTATCGGTGCGACCATGTACGTCATGACAGTCCCAACAACCAATTCTGCGACTTTTTACATGTCGCCGATGCTCACTGGTCGTTCCAAAACGGCTGCCGGCGGCACCATTGTAATAAACATCATAATTATGGCAGGTAAAGCAGATGGCAAACTCGGTAGCAACGCTTGACGACCAACGAGTCTCCTCCGTAAATCGTTTTTTCAAAATATGCTGATTATTGGAGCCGTGGGGTCCGCCCGGATCGGTGGAGGTATCGCTTCCATGGCAATCAGTACAGGTAATATTGGGAGCGACGATACCGTCATAACCTCCGGGATTAGAATTCCACGGCGTACCTACGGCAAAAGCCGAAGCCTTGATGCCCAAATTCTTGCCCACCGCTTCCACCGGATGATAAGAGGGATTATTGGGGTTTAGCTCCACGGCTTTATCTTTCGTCGTGGACGGCAAGTTAGTATAAGAGGAGTGACACTTAAAACAAAGTTGATATTCAAAAGATATCGAGGTAACAGAGTAAGTAGGTTGACTCCCCGCTGGTCCATTGGTGACCGCGACGCCAATGTCGCCTTTAAGAACGTTACCGGCGACATTGCTGCCGAAAGTATGGGTACCGGCTTTAGCCTTATGGGGATCATGACAATCAACACATTCGGCATGACGTTTGCCGACGCCGAAGTTGGAAGCTGTCTCCGTATCGCTGTGTACCATCGTTACCGTTTTCGTTGGATGAGTATAAGTTTTATTGAATTCAGACTGAATATCAGGCGCGCCGGTTGGACCGCCGACTTTATGACACTGAAAACAAAGATTTTCTTCCAGCGCCGATGCTGACGATATATCATAAGTGGAACCATTGAAAAAAGCGTTAAGCCGAGGATTGGGTGACCCGTGCGGCTGATGGCATTTTTGACAAGTATAATTGCCATTATGCGCAGCGGGACCGCTGGTAAAAGCGGTCTTGTCCCAGCCGGGAAAAAACGGAAAAGCGCTTACATTCGGAAAACTGATAGTATACGGAACAAAAACTGACGGCGAAGCGGTCGCTACCGGAAATCCGGAGGTTTTATGACACTGTAGACAAAAATTAGTAAACGTACCCGTCCAGAGATTATAAGTGTTGAACGGATCGATTAAGCGCTTGGTATAATCACTGCCGGGATTACCCCGCTCCGAAACATGTGTACTATGGCAGCTGGTACACTCTACTTTGGCGCCGGTCATACCGTCTTCCGTAACGCCGGTAACGGCATGCCGCGAATTACGGCTGAACTGAGCTTGAACATTCCAGCCATTAATTGAACTCTGGGTGGAATTGTGGCATCTGTAGCAGAGATTTTCCTCTAAGGCCAAGGTCATTCTGGGATAGCCGATTCCATGGGGATTGTGACATCTGGTACATTTTATCCTTGTGGTCGGCGAAGCGGTCATCGAGGTGTCGTGGGCCGATTTATTCTCAAAAGTAACGCGAATATTAAAATCGCTGCCGGTGCCGTCATGACAGACATAACAGTTTTCGATTTCCGGTGCTTTACGAAATATTTTTACTTGGGCGGGTGAATTATGCACCGCGTGGCAGAAGCGGCACAAGTTAGTAGTACTGGAATAATTCCCATGTGGCTTCTCTTTGCCGGACGCGGTAACATTCACCGTGTTACTGATTGACCCTTCCAGGCCGGCGCCATTTTCCGCCGCGACGGCATAGTAATAGGTCTCGCCCGGAATAACAGTATTATCGGTATAAGTCAGCACATTGCCCGGAGTCGCGATAACCTGAGCCAGGCTCCCTTTATTGCTATTGTCAAAAGCGCTTAGCGAACGGTAAATAGCATAACCGCTGATACCGCTCTCTAAATCTATCGCCGCTCCCCAGTCAAGCTTGATCTGTCCCGTAGCCGGCGTACTGACGGTCAAAGTCGCCGGTGCCGACGGCGGCGTCAAATCGCTATTATCGGTAACCGTATAGTAACTGAAATGAGTAATATTATCATAGCTGACCAGCTGATTAGGCACATCATAGGTATAATTGCCGCCGCTGACCTGCCGCCAGCTGGAACCGTCCCAAAACTTTATTCTAGTGCCGGTAGGGTCGCCGGGGGTTTTAAAAGTAAGCGTCAGCGGCGCGGAAAAATTAGTCCCGTTCGGCCCTAAATCAAAGACATCGGTCAGCGGAGTGATACCCGACGGCGTTGAAGTCGTCAATGTCTGCACGGTAATTGTCTTTACCGCGCTCTGCGCGGGGATATCAAGCTTTATTAGCCCGTTGGCCGCGTCCAGCGTAGTAGTGGATGAAGTATTATCCAATTTAGACATATTAACATCACGATTAAACATCGTGCTGGAATCAGCGCTCTTGCTGCCGCCCAGATCGACCGCTCGCGCCATGTAATAGTAATAATCTTTCACCCCAAAACTTATGTCATTATAAGAAGTTGTCAGAATCAAAGCGCCGTTCAATTTGGTCCAAGGGCCCGACGACACAGCCGAGCGATAAATATTATAACCGCCTTTATTATTTATTGGGTCAAAATCACTACCGGCGTCACTACCCGACGCAGGAGCCGCCCAGCTGATACTATTGACCATATTACCCGCGGTGGTACTAAGAGACAACGGCGCTCCCGGCGGATGGTTCGAGGGCGCGGCCGTCTTAAAACTCCAGGCCTTTTCAGTCGCCAAAGTATTACCGGCCGCGTCCGCCACCGTAGTCGTCATATGAGCGGTATAAGTCGTATCAAAGGAAAGAACGCTTACCGGCGTCAGTGAAGCTATTTTAGCGGCTGAATTATAAGTAACTCCCGCGTTCACCGTCACGTTGCCGGGACCCTTGAGATAAAAACTTACGCCGCCGATAGTAGCGGCATCCATCTGATTAGCTTCAGTAAAAGTGGCGGTGATTATATCGGTTACATTAACGTTCGCGGCACCGTTGGCGGGATAAACAGCCGCCACAACCGGCCGGGTCCGGTCCAAGATAATCCCGTCCGAACTGCCCGGCGCCCAGCTAGCCGTACTATTGCCGGCGTTATCACGATATTGGGCGTAAACTGTCTTTTGGCCGTCGCCCGCAGAAAGCGTAAAGGTACTGTCAGTCGTATACAGCCGCCAGCTTTGGCCGGCCAGAGTCGCTGTTGACTCGGCAAAACGCATATCAGCGGCACCGGTGACCAAACTATTTAGAGTTACGGTATTCGTAGCCGTGTA
>CAJVYJ010000049.1 GCA_913009475.1 uncultured Actinomycetes bacterium
TTTAAGGATACGGCGACCACCGAGATCTACACTCTTTCCCTACACGACGCTCTTCCGATCTCTACGCCGCTCAGCATCAAACTAGAGCTTTTATCTTTACTTCCAACGGCGCCAATGGTTTTAATACGCCTACGACTTGGTGGGACAGCGGCGCCGGTAATTGGGACTGGGCCGGCACTAAGTTGACATCAGGCGATTACAACGGTGACGGTGTCGATGACATCGGGGCTCTTTACGGTTACGCGACTCAGCGTCAGTCACGCGCCTTTATCTTTACTTCCAACGGCACCAATGCTTTTAACGCTCCTACTACTTGGTGGGACAGCGGTCCCGGCAATTGGGACTGGGCCGGAACTAAGTTAAGCAGCGGCGACTATAACGCCGATGGGCTAACTGATATGAGCGCTTTGTACGGCTATGCCGCCCAACATCAAACCAGAGCTTTTGTCTTTACTTCCAACGGCATCAACGCCTTTAACGCTCCTACTACTTGGTGGGACTCAGGTCCCGGCAATTGGGACTGGAACGGCTCCACTCCGCTAAGCGGAGATTTTAGCGGTGACGGACAAGCTGATTTAGCTGTTTTTTACGGTTATGCCGGTAATCAAGCTAAAATCTGGCAGTTTGATTCCCACGGTACCGGTTTTAACGCTGCTTACGCCGCCTGGGACTCAGGCGCGGGTAATTGGAATTATGCCAACAGTAAAATCGTCTCCGGTGATTTAAACAGTGACGGCCGCGCTGATCTAACCGCTTTTTATAATTATTCCGGCCTACAGACAAAGGTTTTTAATTTGAAGTAGGCTTAATGGGTCAGATCTTCAATCTTGACAATTTATTAATGGGGGATGGGTGATGAGACCCACCCCTGCATGTTCTTAAGTTTGGCATTCCCAGCTCCCCAACAATTGTCATTCCCAGTCCCCTCTACGCTTGTCATTCTCAGCTTGACCTGTCTGCGCCTGCCTGTGCGTAGCCGCACGCAGACAGGTGCTTTCGCACAGGTAAGTTGGGAATCCAGGTAAAGAAGTGTGCTGGAACCAGGACAAATGAAAGCATTAATAGGCACAGGTGGCCGTGGATCCCCGATCAGGTCGAGGATGACAAATGTATTGTGGTCGGTAATGACAAGCGTAAGATGGCCGGGAGATGTATAACACACCGTTTACCCAGTGTATTCTACAATTCTTAAGAATTGTAGAATGGCTGCTTGATAGTGTAGTGGTAGAGCTTGATCTGACGAGAATTTAAGCAAAGCAAGCTTTGCGGCTACAGGAAGCTTTAGGCTTTTTTATATTACATAGTCCTATAGTTAATAAGACCAAATGTGTTTGATAAAATCTTTACAGCCTATGATAAGATTAAGGCTTATTGGGATTGGAAAATTATGAAAAGCGGTTTAATAAAATATGAGGATCTATCTACTATTTCTAAACAAATCGGGCGGGAGCCGCGTGGTGATATTAAGGTCGGCTGTCGCTGTGTTTACGGTCATCCTACTGTAATAATTACACCACCTGTCATAGACGGCGTTGTTTTTCCTACCACTTATTGGTTATCATGTCCGGACTTAGTAAAAAAGGTTTCCCAGCTGGAGGACTTAGGCTTTGTAAAACAGTTTAAAGAAAAGCTTGTCAGTGATAATGACTGGCAAGAAAGGCTGGAAGCGTCGACGATAGCTCAAATAACGATGCGCCGTCAAATCGATAAAAGTTATAGCTGTAATCCTCGGCGAGGCATTGCCGGAGTTGTTGATATGGCCATAATAAAGTGTTTGCATGCTCATCTGGCTGATTATTTAGTCAGTGGCATTAACCCTATTGGCAGGGAAGTTTCAAAAATGGTGGCCGAATTGGACGATAACTGTGAAAGAGAGCGCCTTAAATGTTAAAGGCGGCCATCGATATAGGTACCAACTCCACGCGTCTTTTAATAGCTGAGGTTAAAAAGGGAAGAATAACCAAGGAAGTTATGCGTCTAACGAAAATCACTCGTTTGGGTGAAGGCGTATGCTCGAGTTGCATGCTTAAAGAAGCGTCCATTGAACGTACAATGAAAGCTTTGGTGGGTTACCGGCGTGTCTTAGATGAATATGGGGTGGAAAAAGTTAGCGCTGTCGCTACGAGCGCGGCGCGAGACGCCGGCAATGTCGGCAAATTGTTGTCAGAGGCGGCAGTTAACTGCGATATCAATATAGATGTTATTCCAGGAGACTTGGAAGCTAAATTATGTTTTATAGGCGCGACGTCGGACTCTTCGCTACAGGGAAACGCGGACGTATATTTGGTAATTGATATAGGCGGCGGCAGTGTTGAGCTAATATATGGTGAAAAAAGAAAGATTAAGAGCGCGTGCAGTCTTAATATCGGCTGTGTTCGCCTGACCGAAATGTTTTTACATGATGACCCTCCGTCTAGGAGTAGTGTTGAGGAGTTGAAAACTTATGTCGGTAATAAATTGGCAGATGAAATACCACAGAAATTTCTCGACTCTATCTCTAACGAAGCCCTCATCGCTATAGCTGTCGCCGGTACATCCACCTCGCTGGTTGCTATAGATTTAAAGTTAGAGACGTATGACCCAAAAATTATTCATGGTGCTAAAATGAGTCTTTGGCGGGTTGAGGAGTTGCTTAAGAAATTAAGTCGGGCGCGACTGGATGAGTTGCGCCGGGTAATCGGTTTACAACCCCAAAGGGCCGATGTCATTATTGCCGGTGCTGCTATCCAAGCGGAGATAATGTCTTATTTTGGGCTGAAAGAGATTACAGTCAGTGAGCGGGACATTCTGGACGGTATAATTTTAAAAAAATATTAGTTCTTGAGGTTTATTTAAACGTTTGCTATTGTCAATTTGTTAAAAAAAAGTAGGGGGTCAGGTCTTGCATTTTCGCTAAGGGGGTCAAATCTTCAATCTTGACAAAAGCCTAATAGAAAGTTGCTATTGTCAAGATTGAAGATTTGACCCCTTTAGCAAGACCCCATAATAAAGAATTGCCCGAGTGGCGGAATAGGTAGACGCAACGGACTTAAAATCCGTTGTCCGTAAGGGCGTGCCGGTTCGATTCCGGCCTCGGGCACTGAGAACTATAAACCACGCAAGCGTGGTTTATAGTTCTCCCCGATTTACGATTTCGATTTACGTCCCTTGCACGCTCCTATTCTTTTTTTATTTCTCCCCAATTAGGCCGTGCTAACGGCCGTCGATTTACGATTTACGGCCTTTGCATGTGAGCATGAGAGCCAAAAGGCGCCAACATGCGCCTCTTATGGCTAGCATATGTAATTCACATGCTCACATGTTCATTATTTTATTATTCTCGATTTACTAATTCCGAACAGTTTTAAAATTGCTCGCTGATTTAAAAGAGCATGGTCTAACAGCGTTAAAATAAATAAATGTCCTGTGTCAAGAGCTGACTCCTATTAAATCTTAAATGTGGTAATAACACTTGACAGTAATAACGTGTGGCGTTATTATTTATTTATGATAAAAAGCTTTCGTAGTAGTGCAACGAAGAAGATATTTAAGCGACATTTCGTAAAAAATATCTCCGGAGATATTCAGCACTTAGCTTACAGAAAGCTTGTATTATTGGATTCAGCAGAACAATTGAAGGACCTTAGGATACCACCCGGAAATCGGCTTGAGAAGCTTGCGGGAAACAGAGAAGGGCAATACAGCATTCGAGTTAACGACCAGTGGCGCATTTGTTTTAAGTGGCACGTCGGCGATGTTTTTGAAGTTGAGATTACCGATTATCACTAGGAGGAAGTTATGAGCAATAAAAAAATCGCACCCATTCATCCCGGGGAAATATTGCTCGAAGAGTTTCTGAGACCGATGAAAATCAGCCAGTATCGTTTGTCTATGGATATCAGCGTTCCGCCGGGCCGTATTAATGAAATTATTCACGGCACAAGAGCGGTCAGCGCGGACACGGCTCTAAGGCTGTCTCGGTATTTCGGACTTTCCGAGCGTTTCTGGCTCAATCTTCAAACTCGTTATGACATCGAGATACAGAAAGACAAATTGGAAGGTCGCATTGAGCAAGAGGTTAAGGTATTAATAACGGAAAAACAAAGTGCCTGACAGAAGTTGTGGTGAACCGTCTCTCATCGTTAGTATAAATTTTATGTGACTACGCGTCCGTTAGATGCACTGACACGAACATTGCCGCCGAGTTACTAAGTTTATATACCCAAACAGTTTTTCAAGGCTCTTTCGCTGGCAACTGAAGTCAACGCCAAGATTTTATCGTTACTTTCAATTCGTGTATCGCCACTGGGAATAATGGTTTGCTCACCGCGAACTATGGCGACCAAGACGGAATCAGACGGAACATTAATATCTTTAATCATCTTATTGATGGATTTGGCTGTCGACGGCATCGACATCTCAATAATCGACATCTCACCTTTTTTAAGCTTTAACAGGGTAACAATATCACCGAGGCTGGCTTCTTCCTGTATTACTTTGGCGATTATATGGACAGCGCTGACCGCGACATCGACGCCCCATTGCCGGTCGAACAACCATTGATTACGGGGGTTGTTGACTCGGGCGATTACCAATGGCACCTTGTAACTGTTTTTAGCTAATTGTGAGACCACTAAATTATCCTCATCGTCACCGGTGACGGCCACCACTAAATCAGTATTGCGTACGCCTGATTCTTCTAATTTTAACGGGTCACAACCGTCCGCTTTAAATATAAAATCAGGGTCTAATTCTTTCTGTAGCTTGGCATAGGTGGTAGGGTTTTTCTCAATAACACTGACTTTATGGCCGTCCGCTATCAAGGATTGGGCTAAATATGACCCGACTTTACCGCCGCCGACTATTAATACATTCATTATTTCTCCTAACCTAGTTGCAGTAACCGTTTTAGTTTGGTGATTGAAGAATTCGATACCACGATTTGTACGCCGTCACCTAATTCAAAAGTTGTTCCCAGGCCGGGAATAAAAGGATGGCCATGGCGGACAATTGCCGCTACCATTATTTCTCTATGAACATTTAGGTCCATTACTTTTTTGCCGACCAAGGAAGGCCCAATTTCACTTTCAACCAAATCAACTTCACCGCTGCCGAAACTCATATGGCGCACAAGTTCTCGATGCAATATAAGGTCTTTTATCTTATTGGCGGCCCAGGATGTTGAGGAGATACACTGGACGCCTAAATGTTGATACAATCTCTCTCTAATCGGGTCGTATATTCTGGCTATTACCTTAGGTACTCGAAAGCGATTTTTTGCTACTAAGGCTCCGACGATGTTTGTATTATCGCCGTTGGTTACGGCAATGAAAGCATCGGCTTTTAAAATGCCGGCTTTTTCAAGAACGTCTTCGTCGAATCCTACGCCTACGACCTTACGGCCCTTAAAGGTTCTTAATAATCGATCAAAAGATTCCGGGTTTTTATCGATGATAGTGACATCATGGCCTTCAAGCGTGAGCACTTTAGCCAGTTGTGAGCCGACTCGACCACATCCCATAATGACTATGAACATAAACGCCTCCTGTAATGGTTAGGAAAAAAATCGCCTAACAATTGCTTTACGTAATTCATCAGCTAGAAAAATCAACGGGGCTCCGGCAAAAAGAAAGAGCCAGTCCGTTATAGATATTGGCGCTAACTCGAACCAAGATCTAAAAGGTTCTGCATAAACAAATAATATACCTAAAGTGACTTCAGTCGCCATAGCAAATAATAATAATCGATTTTTTAGCATTCCGATTTTAAAAACCGATGTTCTTTCAGTGCGAACCGCGAAACCGTTACCTATTTGAGAGGTGATGATGCCGACAAAAGACATAGTTGTGGCTTTTACATAGACAAGGTTATGGCGATAAACGGATGCGCCGGAAAGTCCCAGATGTACAATTTTATTCATATCAAAGCCATTCTTAAAGAACATATACAAGAAACCTGACATGGCGACAATTGTTTCCAATGGTCCGAGAAAAAAGTAAGCGCGCAGCAGGACTTTAAGATTTAATAAGCGCTCGTTTTTATCTCGCGGCGGCAAGTCCATGACGCCGGGGTCGGGTAGTTCCGTTCCCAGTGCTAAGGCCGGTAACATATCCGTGCCCAGGTCGATCGCCAATATTTGCATGATTGTCAAGGGCAGCGGAATATTAAAGATGGCCATTAGTATAAAAGGTATGATCTCCGGAATATTGGAGGCGAAAATATAGGTCACGAATTTACGAATATTATCGAAGACGGCTCTACCTTCTTCGATAGCATAGACAATAGAGGCGAAGTTATCATCCGTTAGGATCATATCAGCTGATTCCTTGGCTACATCGGTTCCCGTAATCCCCATCGCTACACCGATATCGGCTCGCTTCAAGGCGGGCGCGTCATTAACGCCGTCACCCGTCACCGCGACGACCTCGCCGTGGTCCTTTAAAATCGAAACGACTCTCATTTTATGTTCCGGTGCTACGCGGGCGAAAATAACTTCTTTGTCATATATGTCTTTCGCCAGATCTTCGTCGCTTATTTTATCAAGCTCGGCGCCGGTTATTATCATAACGTTGTCTTTGACAATGTTTATTTTTCTGGCAATGGATTCCGCGGTCAAGCCGTAGTCGCCGGTTATCATAATTATACGTATACCGGCTCTTTTACATTCTTTTACCGCCGCGGAAACTTCATCTCTGGGCGGGTCCATCATCGCCATAAGGCCCACGAATATAAGGTCTTTTTCTACCTCTTCCGCGTTTCCTATATCCAGATCTTCATCAACCTCACGAAAAGCCATTCCCAAGACTCGCAATGATTCTCTGGCGTAAGTGTCGTTCTGGGACATTATATTGTCTCGGTCTTCATCTGATAAAGGCTTTACGCCTTCAGAAGTCGATATTTGAGTGCAAAGATCCAGCACTTCTTTGGGTGAGCCTTTTACATAGGCGATTTTACAGGTATCGGAAAAATTTATTGTGGTCATGCGTTTTCTTTTAGAGTCAAAAGGGATCTCGGAAAAGCGTGGATATTTCTTAAGTTCACTATTATATATAAACCCTGATTTTTCCGCCGCTACCAATAGCGCGGCTTCGGTCGGGTCGCCCAGTATCTTCCATGATTTATTTTCCGCGGATGGAGGTACTAACCTGGCATTGTTACAAAATGACGCTGCCTTGGACAGCAGTGTTAAAGATGGCTTATACTTATCAGGCAAAGTTTTTGTATCCAGCAGAAAATCACCAGTTGGCTCATAACCTGCGCCGGTTACTTGTATACTTTGATAATCGACCCATACTTCCCGGACTGTCATTTCGTTTTGGGTCAACGTACCGGTTTTATCAGTACAGATAAACGTAGTTGAGCCTAATGTCTCTACGGATGAAAGTTTTTTGACCAACGCATTGCGACCGGCCATGCGTTGTACTCCCATAGCCAGTGATAGGGTAATGGTTGGGAGAAGACCCTCGGGTACATTGGCGACAATAATGCCGACAGCGAACAAGAAACTTTCAGTTAAGGGAAAGCCAACTGAACGGCCGATAAAAAAGAAGAGAACGCCGAGCCCGATAGCCAAGGCCGCTACTAACCTTGTCACCTTTTCCATCTGTTTTTGCAGTGGACTTTGTTCCGGCTTGACCGCTTGTGCCAATGTGGCGATTTTACCGAATTGAGTATCCATGCCGGTTCTTATAACTATGGCCCGGCCGTTTCCGGTAGCGACTGAGGTACCGGCAAAAATAAGGTTGGGCGCTTCAGTAGAAGGAACATCTTCTAAAAAAGCATCAGCGCTGCGGCGCACGGGTTCTGACTCTCCGGTCAATATAGAATTATTGGCGCGCATTTCAAATTCCTGTATTACGCGGCAATCAGCCGATATATTATCGCCTTCTTCAAGTACAAGCAGGTCGCCGGGGACCAATTCTTCCGCTAAAACATGTTTTTGCTCATTGTCTCTAACCACCATAGCGTAGGCGGGCAAAAGTTTTTTTAGAGCCTCTGTCGCTTTCTCGGCCTTAAACTCTTGCCAAAAACTGAAGGCGGCATTGATAATAATAACAGCGAATATGGCCCAACCTAATTGAGGCATATTGCCCACGAAAGACAGGATACCGCCGACCCATAGCAATATTGCGAACAGGTGGACAAGATTACCCAAAAATTTGTAGATTAATGGGGTTTTCTTTATCTCGGCCAACTGGTTGAAGCCATATTTTTCCTGTCGGGTTCTGACTTCATCAGCGTTTAAACCCTTTAAGCTGGTACCAAGCTTTTTTAGTAGTTCCTCGTTAGTTAATTGATAATATTCTTTCATTAACAAGCAAAAATACTAGCAATGGGCGACAGTGTCAATATTAATTTACGTTAACTTTATGTTACTATATGTCGATTTTCATCATCGGCAGTTCCAGACGCTGTCGCTTGTTTTCACCTTTTAGTAGGATTTGTTCCCGATAAGGAGCGTCACCGCGCGCGTTTTCATGTTGGGTCTGCGGCTTTGCCGGCATGGCGCTAAGGTGGTGTAAGGTATGTTTTCCGAAACGGGCGTTGATTTTATCTATCGCCTCATATAAGCGTCTTAAATATATAATTTTAACCGGGTTTTCAAAGAGCGACAGCTGCATGTTTGGATTTGATGTAAGTTCGGCCAGGACTACGCCGGTGGAACGGTATTGCCATTTGTTTTTATATAGCCGATTAAATAACTCTTTTAGGAAAGGAAAGATATCCGCCGGGTAAGCGGTGGGGCGGTTTAATTTAACCTCCAATCCTTCTGTTTGGAAGTTTTGCCGACGCAGAAATATTATCAGGCGTTCAGCACTCAACTTGTGGCGTCTCGCTTTAATACAGGCATTTTCCAAATTACGGGAGAGCCGGCTATAAATAAAATCTTGGTCACTGGACGGCGGCGTGAAGGTCTTGGTCTTACTAATACTTTTGTAGCTGGTTTTACCCTCCGCTATTACCGGGTAGACGCTTTCCCCGTTTAATTCGCGCCATATCTCCATATAAGGTTTAGAAACATGTTTTTTTATAAAGTTGAAATCGGTTTTAGCGTAATCAAGCGCGGTAAGTATTCACAGTTTTTTTAAATAAGCGGTAGTGTTGGGCCCGATGCCCCAAACTTTTTCCACCGGCGTCTTTTTTAAGACTAAATGAATCAAGCGTCCGGGTAAGATGGTAAGGCCGCCCGGTTTGCGATAACTTGAGGACAGCTTAGCTAATCCTTTGCTTAAACTTAAACCAACGGAGACGCTTAGCCCCAACTCATTAGTAACTGTCTTTTGGATATTGTCGGCAATCTGAGAATAAGAAGCGCGTAGAGGTCGGCGCAGTCCGGTCAGGTCGGCAAAAGCTTCATCAATCGAGTACTCTTCCACTATGGGGGTGAAGCGGCGGATAATCGCGAACATGTTTATAGAGAAAAGACTGTAGGTCTCATAGTCAGAAGGCAGTATTACCGCGTCGGGGCAGATCTTTTTAACCTCAAACAAGCGCATACCGCGTTTAACGCCCATAGCTTTAGCCTTATAGCTGGCGGCCGCGACAATGCCGCGTTCCTTGCCGGTGATGACCGGCTTGCCCTTAAGCTCCGGATGAATGGCCTGTTCGCATGAGGCAAAAAAAGCGTCGCCGTCGATGTGGAGGATGGCACGAGGGTAGTTTGAGGTATTTAGCGGAGAAAGCATAGGGGACTTTGAATTTGTAACTAAATTTTATATTTTCTGATGACTGCTTTGACGACGGCAGAAATTTTTAGTTCGCTTTCCGGTCGTATAGTCTTATATTTTTTGTTTGCTGGTTTTAGTACCGGTCGCTTACCTTCAAAGTGAGGGTATTTCATAGTCCATTCGTTGTCAACTTCGGCGACGACAATGTCGCCTTCCTTAATCTTATTTGTTCTTTCTACTAGGACTAGGTCGCCCGGCATGATGCCCGCGTCGATCATCGAGTCACCCTGCACAGTCAGCATAAAGAGTGTGCCTTTGACTAGACCAAGCAAGAGCTTTGTGGATGCCAAGATTGAGCCTTTCTTTAGTTCACCTTGCTTTGTCCTATATGTAGTAAATAGCTCTTTTATTGACTGCCAGCGGGCGCTCCACATTGTCCCGCTAGAAACCTTTCTGCGGAATGAGAGCAACGAGCCTTCTGGATGTAATAACTGCTCCTTGCGGCTCTTAACCATTGTTGGCACAGAGAGGCCTGCTGACATTAAGAATGCCCTGAGCACAGCCTGGGCAGATGTTGGGAGCATAAATTCGCCCATAACTGGCACATTTGTAAAACCAAGGCTATGTACCCCTGCCTTACTCTGCACTAAAAGGTTGCTAAAATCTATTGTGCCTGCTGATATATTTAATATACCTTTCACTAAAGGCGCCACTATGTCAGCATTTGCAGCTCCGGCAAATCCCAGCCCTCCGAACAGCACTCCACCGATTATTGTGCCAAGTATCAACATCTTTGCGCGACGCTGGCCAAACCATTGCAACGTGCGAAGCGGAACCATGAACAATAATGACAATGCCGGGTTGGAATTTATCACTCCCTTAAATGTCCCGAGCCAGCTGCCAGCAAGCCAGTTATCAAATTTTACTCTAAGATCGGAAGAGCACACGTCTGAACTCCAGTCACACTGATATATCTCGTATGCCGTCTTCTGCTTGAAAAAAAAAAAAAAAAAC
>CAJVYJ010000050.1 GCA_913009475.1 uncultured Actinomycetes bacterium
ACGTACGATATATCTACTGCGAGATGAATAGTGATGGTATGCAGTGCAATATGATATGTTCTGTCTTAAGAACATAGTCTTTTTCTAGTTTTTCTTTTTTTCTTTTTCTTTTTCTGTATTTTTCTGTTTTTTTTTTTAATGATACGGCGACCACCGAGATCTACACTCTTTCCCTACACGACGCTCTTCCGATCTAGAATTGTTCTATGGCTGGTTGTTAGCTTTATTGTCGGGCCTACTGTTTAGCGATAATAAATTATATAATGAATACAAGATGAAGATTTCCAGTGATAAGAATTTAATCAATGACCACTTTATTAATCCCCGCAATATCGGTGAGCTCGCTGATGCTGACGGTGTTGGTACTGCCGGCAACAGTAAAGACGGTGATTTCTTAAAGATATTTATCAAAATTGACGGCGATATCATTAAGCGCATAGCTTTTAAAGCCTTCGGCTGTCCGACAGCGATTGCCTCCGGCAGTATGACTACTGAACTGGCGGCTGGACGCAGCCTGGATGAAGCGGCCATGATTACCAGCCAAAAAGTAGAGGCAGCCTTAGGAGGTCTGCCCGCAAATAAGGCGGATTGCTCCAATATCGGCGCCAAGGCATTACAGTCGGCACTCGAGGATTTTATCAGCCGAGATAACTTTAAAACAACGCGGCCGGTTGGCGAACGACGAGTCGCCGTCGCTATGAGCGGCGGTGTTGACAGTTCGACCGCCGCCGCTCTGTTGAAAAGTGAGGGCTATGACGTCATCGGCATTACCATGCGCCTCCATAACGAAACACCGATAGAATCAAGCCGCGCTTGTTGTTCTCCCCTTGATATCGACGATGCCCGTAATGTCGCCGCCCGGTTGGGTTTCCCTCATTACAGCCTCGATATGAGAGATAAATTTGAATCCAAAGTCATCAAGCGATTTTGCGATGAGTATCTGCTGGGCAAGACCCCTAACCCTTGTATGGAATGCAATCGTGAAATAAAGTTTAAGGAACTGTTGAAAACAGCGCGCCAACTGGGAGCCGAGCATCTGGCAACCGGACATTATGTTGATATTCGTCATAACGAGACTACCGGACGTTACTTGGTTTACCGTTCAGTTGATAAAAATAAAGACCAATCTTATATGTTCTGGAGCGCCTCTCAGGAAGTACTCTCAAAACTGCTCATGCCGCTGGGAAATCGAACTAAGAAAACTACGCGTTCAATAGCGGAAAATTTTGACTTGGCGGTTGCCGATAAACTGGAAAGCCAAGAAATATGCTTTATCCCGGATAACGACTACAGGAGGTTTTTAACAGAATATGCCGGTTACAAACCATTGCCGGGACCTATTGTTAATCTAACCGGAGAGCGCCTAGGCGAACATCACGGCCTCCCCTTTTACACCATCGGGCAACGACGCGGTTTAGGGATTACCCACAGCGAACCCTTGTATGTAATCGAAATCCGACCCGATTCTAATACGCTGATAGTCGGATCCAAGAGTGAATTTAATACTAAAACCATCTTAGTCGGCGAAGTCAATTTTATCCCGTTCGACAACCTCTCCGCGCCTATGCCGGTCCAAGTCAAATATCGTTATAATATGAGCCCGGTTGACGCTGCCGTCGAGGCGATATCAGATACAGAGGTAAAAGTAATATTCGACAGTCCCCAGGGCGGCGTCGCGCCCGGCCAATCAGTGGTTTTTTATGATAATGATATGGTTGTCGGCGGCGGTATTATAGAATGACAGAAATGAAAAATGATAGTAAATAAGTAGCGCGCCGGTTCATCCGACGCCTTATGATTATTGAGGGTAGATAAAAGCATTAAAAGACATGGTTGGCCATGGATTCCCGATCGGAGTCGGGAATGACAGGCGTAAAGGTTGGTCGGGAATGACAAACGTGAGGTGAATCGGGGGACGGGTTACGGGGGACGGTGTAGAGACGTTGCATGCAACGTCTCTACTGCTGGGAAGTTCTTCGAGCTAGAGTTCGGGCTGAAAAGTACCGTCAGCCGGAACTCTAGCTTTCGATGACATCGCCTTCCAACAGATCGACCTGAACGCCAACCTCATCCAGATAAGCAAGCCCTTTCTTTAAATCCTCATCACTGCCGTCGATCTCCAATATTACCCAGCCGACTTGTCTTTCCACGTTGGCCCGCCTGACATTGGTGACAATATTAAAATTTATTCCCAGATTATAGATGACCGGTTCCTTAATCAATTCCTCCGGAAAAGTTAATCGAACACGTTTTTTAGCCATAATTACCTCCTAGAAGTACTTCCAAACAACCAATCTACTTCGTAACTCTTAATAAAATCGCCGCGCTCAAAATTATAAAAAATCGACTCAACTTTTAATTTTCCTTAAAACGCCCGCGAATATGGAACGAATAAAATCAAGCTCTTCCGTTTTTATAATGATATTAATCACCAAATATACGAAAATTCCCACGGTGGAGCCAACAACCAACTGCGCTACGCTGGCGCCAAAACTATCACCCCGCAAAGCAGGTATCTGTAATACTAGCACAATCGCCGCCCCCATGAGAATAGACGCCAAAGCAAATCTGACAGTCCTAACAACAATCTTTCGCGCTCCCAACGGGCCAATACGCCGACGTATCGCTATCAACAGTAACGACATAGTAAAAATATAAGTCAAACTATTGCCCAGTGACAATCCGGCCACTTCAAAGTAACGGACTAAAATTATATCGAGCGTGACCATCAGCGGCACGCCTAAAGCGTTGATTTTCATAGGAGTTATAGTATCTTTTCTGGCATAAAACATCCTGGTCAAAAAGATATGGACGGCAAAAGGAAATAAACCCAATACAAAATATGATAAGACCTTAGCTGTCTGAATACTGCCGGCGTAAGAGAAATTATAATGGTGGAGTGTTGCCAATATCAGCGGGCGGCTTAATAGAAATATGGCGACGGTAGCCGGCAATATCACAAATCCCGTAGCGCGAATACCTAAGGAGAGGCTTTCTTTGAACGAGCTGATTTCTTTTTTAGACGCCTGTTCGGAGATGCGAGGAAACAAGGCGGTCGCGATGGAAACCGCTAGAATACCGTAAGGAAGTTGATAGAAGCGCCAGGCGTAAGTCCAAGCGGTAAAACCGCCCTCATATTTATAAGCCAGCAAATTAACTACTATCTGTCCCAGCTGATTGCTGGTGACATAGCCCAGTATCGGCAGTGACAATGAAGCCATTTTCAGAAAAGCGGCATCATGGAAGTCAAGTATCCAATAATGTTTATAACCGGCCTTAAACAAGGCCGGAAACTGAACCAGAGCCATGGCCAACACTCCCAAAGTCGTACCTAGAGCCAAACCGACCAATGCGGCTTGCGGGTGAGTGCGATGCAGCGGCAAATAGACAAACAACACCGTAAATATAGTTACCAGATTATTAAAGATGGGAGCGGCGGCTGGCCAAGTAAATCGGCGAAATGACTGGAGGATACCGTTCAAGACGGCGCAAAAGCCGTAGAATACTATCTCCCAGACAAAATATTTAAAGAAAAAACTGGCCATCCCGACTTTATCAGCGCTTGCCGGAGTAAGAAAAGTTTGCGCGCGGATAATATAATATGAGAATATCGTGCCCAGTATGGCAATGCCGACCAAGAATATTGTCGAGATATTAACGATATTACTCGCTATACGCCAAGCATCTTCTTTATCTTTAATCAAATAATCCATAAAGATAGGAATAAAAATGGAGGTCAATATACCGCCCAAGACTAACTCGAAAAGCATATTAGGTATTGTGTTCGCTAAATTATATGAATCAGAAAGGCTGCCTATACCTAAGCTGAAGGCCAGAACCATTATAGCTATAAAGCCGGTGAAGCGGCTGATGGCGGTTAACAGCGAAATGGTTGCCGTAGATTTTGCCAGTGAGACGTTTTCTTTTACCAATTAATCCTTTCCGATATACAACTGTTTCCTCTTTTTTATCTGGACGATATAATTTTTCGGCCGGATATCTAGGTTATTATATATTGTTAGCTCACTACTTACTATATTAAACACACTCCTTGCGGGGTAATAATATTTATGCTAATATTTACCAGCTTTCATAATATAAAGGAGAATAAAGATTGGCTAACATTAAATCGCAGATAAAGCGTAATAAACAGTCCGAGGTTGCGCGCCAACGTAATAAAAAGTCAAAGTCGGCTTTAAAGACTTATATCAATAAATTCGAGGAGACAATCGCCGGTAAGGATAAAAAGGCAGCTAAGGACGCTCTAACTCAAGCGGTCTCACGTTTGGATAAAGCCGCGTCCAAGGGGCTTATCCATCATAATAACGCCGCTGTCAAGAAATCACGGTTAACCAAAAAATTTAACGCGCTCTAAAATTATCAGCCATATCCACTAACAGCTCTTCTAAAATCAGACTGGTTTGCCGTTCTGATCTTTTTCGTTTTAAATCTGATTCCGCCAGTAATTTAAGCGAGTTCTTTATACTTTCACTCTTGAGCGTCCGGGCCTGTTTCTTTAAAAAATATAATCTACCTGATGATATTTTTAGCTTTGTCATAAGTTCCTTGTCGGACAATCCTTGAGACGCCCGACCTTTAACTCTAAGAAGTAAACGGAGTTGTCTCTCTAAATTATAAAAAATCTGACCGCCGGCGGCCGTATTGGCAACCAAACCATCCAACATTAATAGGGCTTGCTGCTTTTCACCTTTAAGCACGCAGCCCATTAAGTTAAAGACCTCCGCTTCCCCGGACGGGCAGACAATGGGTTTGACCCCGGCCAAATCAATTTTTTTTACCGCTTCGTTATAAAGTGATATTTTTTCTATCTCGCTATCTAAAAGCCAAAGATCTTCAGCAATAGTCTCCGATAAATAATTTAAAGCGTCGCTGGTAATGACCTTATCGCGACGTTGAAAAGCTTTTTTAATATATGGAGTAATGTTGTTGCTGCTAAATTTATATTCAAAAGCCAGGCCCTTTTTATTCGCGTCTTTAAAGAGACGCGTACGTTTATTAACGATAACCTTACCAAACCTGTCAGACCCGGCTTGAACAAGAATAAGAATCGTTTCCGGAGCAGGGTCCGCGAAATAATCAGCTAATTTGTTCTTGTCTCCCGTGCTTAAGGAGTCATAATCATAGACCACCACCAGGCGTTTTCGCGACATAAAAGGCAAAGTAACGCAGACATTTATAATCTCATCGGCAGAAACAGGCGGGAAGAATTTTTGATAATTCATCGACATATCGATATCAGCGGCTAAGGCTGACTTGATTCGGTCGATAGCTTCATCGAGTAGATAACTTTGCGAGCCGTAAATTAAATAAGCGGACTTGAGATTTTCCAGAACTTTAGATTTTGCCATACTACCATTTTGTCAGTCTATATGACGGGGGTCAAATGTTTTTTGCCTCACTTACTTGAGCGGATATTATAACTAGCGCCATCACTGCTTAACTCGATATCGCCATTAATGTCGGTACGCCAAATTCGGCTGCCCGCCGCTCTTAACCGCCTTAACGCTTGACGGTGCGGATGTCCGTAAAGATTATCTTTCCCCACCGATATTATAGCTTCTCTCGGCCGAACAGCCCGCAACAATTTCATTGTCGTCCCGGTATAACTGCCGTGATGTGAGACTTTTAAGACATCCGCGCTGATATCCTCCCGCTCCCGCAGTAATTCGGTTATCGATTCTCTTTCTATGTCGCCCGGTAAAAGCAGATGAAAGTTTCCGTAAGTCAAACGAGCGACAATCGATGAGTTATTTACATCCGAGTTACTCCCGGTAATAAAATAGTTGGACGGCCTAAAAAGCCTTAGTTTAATACGACCCAGGCGATATATCTGTCCCCGGCGTCCGATCTTGTATCTTATCTTTTTTCTTTTAATGACTTTTAGGAAATCCTTGTAGATGGGTGAAGTATGCGGGTAACCCGGGTCCAGGACCATTCCCACCGGATAATCTTCCAAAACGCCGACTAAACCACTCACATGATCGGCATGAGCATGGCTAAGAATCATAAGGTCGATTTTGCGTACCGCTTTAAGCGCCAGTTTTTTCTTTAACAATTGATAGCTCACTCCGCCGTCAACTAATATAATGTGATTCCGTGGGCCCCTTATTAAAATAGCGTCACCCTGACCGACATCCAAAAAAGATACCGTCAATCTTGCCGATGACATTGAAGCCGGTACTTGGCTCCAGATACCGACCATGATAATCGCCAACAGGGAAATGACAAAAACACCAAAACCAAGTTTACGCTTTAGACGTGACATCGAAAATAAAGCCGCCAACAAGATTAAAAAATAACTGATAATGATAACGGCGCCAGGCCGAGGCAATGCCATAGACGCGCCTGGTAAGGCAGCAAAAAACGCGGCGCCGAAGTTCAAATATGATAGTAGCGGCATAGTTATCTTAAATATCACCCGCGCTAACGGCCGGCTGACTAAAGCCATGAGAGTAGCTAGAAAACCGCTACCGGTTATAGCAGCAACCGGTGGAACCAAGACCACGTTGGCAATGACGCTGATGACCGAGAGCTGATTAAAATAAAACGCAAGTATCGGCTCAACCGCCAGTTGCGCGCCCAAAGCCACCGCGACCGGCATGACCAGTCGCTTAAGTTCAGGCTTAAATACTTTTGTTAAGACCGGAGTTAAAAATAATATACCGATAACAGCGCCAAATGATAGTTGAAAGGCTACATCATAAAGTTGGTACGGATTAATTATCAACAATATTAGAGCTGCTAAGCTTAAGGCGTTGACCAGCTCCAGGCGACGCGCCGCGTACCAGGAGAACAGCACTACAATAATCATTATCGCCGCTCGACTAACTGAAGCAGAATAACCGACCAACCATAGATAAAAAAAGACGGAGCTCAGCCCTAATGCTAAGCGTACAAGCGGCGGTGAGTTCAGCCATCGAGCAACAAAAAATATAAAGGCTACGGTCAAAGTGAGATTTAAACCGGAAACAGCGAATAGGTGATAAATCCCGGAACGCTGAAAATTATCTTTCATCGTCCGATTAATGCCGCTTGTATCGCCATAAAGAATAGCCGACTCCAACCCACTTAGCTGTTTAGGTAAAGACTCGGTAATCAACTGCCGTAAACTGCGACGATACCGATAGCTAAAACTATTATCCTTCTTTATTTTTAGCTCATCGGGCATCAGAGTAAAACGCGTAAAGATGGAACGCCGGCGCAAATAACTCTGATACTCCGGGTTTCCGGATAGAGCGATTAAACCAGGTTGTGCCACAAAACTTACTTGCTGACCTAAGTGAATCTTCTTATTACTCCCATTGAGAGAGACTAAGGAGCCTTCTTTGACCAATCGAACCTCACCGCCGCGGCCGGCTTTGCGAACTAAGAGTTCAAATTCCATCCCCCGGCTGGTAACTCTTGGTTCGCCGGCTACGGTACCGGAAATAAACAGGCTTCTATTTGTCTTGGCGGCCTTCACTAACAGAGTAGAAGCGGTCCTCTGCTGGTTAATCCCCAAAACCAGAGCGCCCGCCAGGGAAAAAAGTATAAGTCCGATAACGGGAAATAACAGTGATTCCGACGTGTTCGCGGCCGCTAATAATATAATGACCACAAATATAGCAGCTATGATTAAGAGCCATATTACCGATATCGCTAACAGATTTTGTACGATAATCCCGACAATAAAAGCAATTACCAAGTAAGATAATGGAGAGAGGCGCGACATTCTCGATAGTCTCTTAAAATAAACTTATTTGGTCTTTTAGGCCACTATACTTTTTTGGGCCAATGCCTTTAACCTTTCGTAACTCTATTATAGAGTTAAAAACGTGATGTGAGCTCCTATAGGCGATTATCCTGCGGGCCAAGACCGGACCGACGCCGTCCAGACGCTGCAACTGTTCCGCGGTCGCCGTATTAAGCGGCACTTTTTCCGTACCATCCAGCGATGTAGCCGCGGTATTGGCAGTGATATTGTTTGGTGAGGCCGTGCCGACTTTAACCGGCACCATTATTTTTTCTTCGTCCCTTATTTTAGCCGCTAAGTTAAGCGCATCGAGGTTGGCATCCGACCTTTGCCCGCCGGCCATGGCTATGGCGTCCATTACTCGAAGACCGGCACTTAAATCATAGACACCGGGCGTGTTAACGGCGCCGGCGACATGGACCTTTATCCGTTTTTCAACTACCGATTTTACCGGAGTAGCTTTTTTGATTTTAACACTTTCGACGATTTTCGGCCGGCTTTGACGATATAGTATTATTGAGCCTGCCACGATAAAGAGAGATAATAAAATTACCGCCGCCAACTGACGACGGCTTACAAACAAATTATCAGCAACGAATTGCCGTGCCTTTTCCACTCTTTCCCTAATATCCATTTTATCTCCTATTAAGAATTACAAATGTAATATTATATTACCATAAACAAGACCAAGCCTTCAATCCCACCAAAAGGGGTCAGATCTTCAATCTTGACAATTCGCAAACTCGTTACCAGGTAACTCCCTAAAAATGGGGTCAGATCTTCAATCTTGACAATTAAAGTTTTAAGAAGTTTAGGGCCTAGGAGCATCTGAAGGTAGTAAAAGGTAAAAATTTGCTCTTTTTAAGTTACGATAATATATAGAAATATATTATTCTAAGGAGCAATAAAGCTATTTAAAATTGGATTTCCGGTATTTGTTTTTATTGTTTTTTTTCTATCTTGAATATCCGACGTTATTGATATATGGCACTTTTTATTCTCACTAAAATAACTGCTTTTGCCAGCTCTTACTTACCGGAGCGAAAGACTTTCGATGAATTGGTGTATACCCATATTTTTCGATCGCCTGTAGGTGTTCGGCTGTTCCATAACCTTTGTTACGCTCAAAACCGTAAGCGGCATAATTTCCGCTGATATCTTCCATTAACGAATCACGATATACTTTCGCTAATATTGAAGCGGCAGCCACAGAAAGACTGCGACTATCGCCTTTGATTAACTTACGTTGCGGCAGGGAGCATAGGGGCAGCGAAAATCCATCAACCAAAACGAATTCCGGCTGCGGTTTTAATCTATTAACAGCCTGATATAAAACATCCAAGTTAGCCTGTTGTATTCCCAGTTCGTCAATGACGTTATTATCTATTAGCGCTATTGACCAGGCTATAGCCCTTTTTTTAATCTCTTTATCCTGATGTTCACGCTGAGCGGCAGTTAACTTCTTGCTATCTTTTACACCAACCATAACTGTTTCTTCTTCGAAGATGACAGCCGCCGCCACTATCGGACCGGCCAAGCAACCGCGTCCTACCTCATCCGTACCGGCTACGTAACCATAGCCGCTACGATACAGTTCTCGCTCCAGCTTGGTCATCGCCTCGGCTTTATCGCGCAACGCTTTATCCTTTTTTATTTTAACGCGAAATGTTTTTGCCAACTTCTTTACACCGGAACGACTATCGCTTTCAGCTTTTTCCAGGAGTGGAACCAGACTATCATTATCAGCCCGGCTTAAGAGGGTTTTTATTTTAATTATTGAATATTGGCTCAAATCGGGCATTGATTTCCCAACCGTTTGCCGCTCATAACTTATCTTAGAATACCAAATCTTTGCGGTGGCCAGTAGGTGAAAAAAGCACGGCCAATAACCGCTTTTTTATTAATCGGGCCGATCCAGCGACTATCCTTACTGTTGCCCCGATTATCCCCCATGGCAAACAATTTGTTCTTAGGCACCTTATAAGGCCCAAAATCAGCGCCTGGTCTATCGGGTAGCGTATAGGGTTCATCTTGAAGTTTATTATTAATATAAAGTTGACCGTTTCGTTCCTCAATCTTCATACCGCCGGTAGCGACTATTCTTTTTATTAAATCAGGCCGGGAATTCCCAATATCTTCAGGTGATTTAAAAACAAATATATCCCCAGGCTTAGGCTCACGAAATCGATAGTAGAATTTAGCGACTAATACCCTATCGCCCGGCATTATTGTTCGTTCCATGGAACCAGTCGGTATCCAAAATGTTTGCACGACAAAAGTATAAATTATCCAAGCCAGTACTATCGCCATCACCAGCAAAGAAGCGGTCTCTTTTATCGCTGCCCATATGGGATTTTCTTTAGAAGATTCTAATTCCGGCTCTTGAAGCTGATTCAAAAAATATTCCTTAAATTATATAATTGCGAGTATTTGAGTAGTAAATATTTTATTTCGACCGCTTTTCTTTTATGCGCGCCTTTTTGCCAACCCGGTCACGCAGATAATATAGCTTAGCCCGCCTTACTTTACCTCGGGCCAGAACTTCGATCTTAGCGATCTTCGGAGAGTGAACAGGTATCTTTTTTTCTACACCGACTCCAAAAGAAATTTTTCGGATGCAAAATGTTTCTTTGGCCCCCGCACCTTGGCGGTTGATTACATCGCCTTGGAATACAGATCGGAAGAGCGTCGTGTAGGGAAAGAGTGTAGATCTCGGTGGTCGCCGTATCATTAAAAAAAAAAAAACAAAATAGAAAGCACAGACACATAGAAAAACGACACTGAGAGTACA
>CAJVYJ010000051.1 GCA_913009475.1 uncultured Actinomycetes bacterium
TCCGATCTGAGAGCAGAAAGAATACAAAGTAACGCCAATTAAAATATATATATCCATCCGCACCTGCCAGAGGCTGCTGCCTTTAACCATCACATCACGCATAGCGTCGCCAAGATATTTTAAGGGCATCAACTCGACCAGTGGCCTTATCCATTTGGGCACACTGTCAACCGGAAAAAAGACACCGCCTAAAAACATCATCGGCATCGAGATAATATTGCTAAGGGTATCGGATGTTTCTCTGGTCTTAGCAAAGCTGGCCACAAAAAAAGCTATCGTAGTAAAAGCTAAGCTGCCAATAATGACCACTATTGCCAGAGCGACCAGGCTGCCGACGACCACTACGTCAAACAACAACATCGCCACCAGAATAAGTAGAGCCGCCCGCAAAATGGCAAATAAGAGTTGATTGGTTATCTGAGCGGCAATAAACCCGGATAATGGCTGCGGAGTTACTTTTAAACGCCGTAAAATACCGCGCTCACGATAGCTGACAACCGTGCCGCCCAATCCGAAAAGCGCTGAGTTCATAATAGTAAGCGCGATAATCCCGGGTACCAAGAAATCAATATAACGCAACCCCTTCGACCGTACGCTATGGCTTGTGTAACTGATTAAAACCGGCGCGCCGCTCAAGCGCCTGTTTATCTCGGTTAATATATTAGCGACAGCGCTTCTTACCGCCTGCGAAGTAAATGTGGAGGAGGGATCATAATATAATCCTATCTTGGCCGGCTTTATGGAGTTATTTTTATTAAGTAGATTGCGCTCCAGCGCAGCGGTAAAACCTTTATCCATGACCAAGACCGCGTCAACATTACCGTCTTTTAATCTCTTAAGCGCGGTCGCTTTATTGGTTTTAGTTACTTTAAAAGCTTTGATCCGGCTAAAACTCTTGGTTATACCGGCGGCTGTATGGCTTTTATCCATTTGGACAATAGCGATTTTTACCGTTTGTTCACCGATACCGCTAAAAGCGATGCCGATCAGGCTCATCATTAGAATAGGAAAAACAAAAAGCCAAAAAAGCGAGGTCACATTCCTGACCGTCATCTTATAATTTGCTGAGACAAGCTTAAAATAACTTATCAATCTCTTAGCCCTCTCCCGGTCAGATTAAGAAAAACGTCTTCTAAATTGGCTCCGGACACAGTCAAATTTTCCACCGTGGCGCCGTTGTCAGCCGCTTTTTGCAAAATACCCAGCAAACAAGTTTGAATTTTAGCCGTGTACACTTTATATGAATGGTCAACCTCGGAAACATCAAGAGCACCGTCAACCTCTTGAAATTTTTCTTTGGCTAATAAAGGCTTACAACTGAAAGTAATTTTCGTTTTAGCTCCCAATGATTTTATCAAATTTGCCGGACTGTCCAGTTTCATTATTTTACCTTGATCCATTACCGCCACCCGACCGCAAAGAACTTCGGCTTCCTCCATATAATGAGTTGTAAGCACAACGGTTTTACCTCTATTACTGATATCGCGAACAACATCCCACATGCGCCGGCGCGCCTGGGGGTCAAGCCCGGTTGTAGGCTCATCTAAGAATACTATCTTGGGGTCGTTGACTAAGGCCAGCGCGATGGATAGCCGTTGTTGCTGTCCGCCGGAAAGCTGACGCACTCGCGCTTTTCCCTTTTCTACCAGGCCGACTATCCCCAAAAGACTATCGAGTTCCGTCTGAGTTAAGCGCAGCTTGTAAAAAGAGGCAAAAAGAGAGGCCATCTCACGTACGGTTAAATAATCAAATAAACTGGTGGATTGTAGTTGGATACCGATCAATTTTTTAATAGGGCCCGGTTTAGGCCAAACTGATAAACCGTCAATAAAGACCGCGCCTCCGTTAGGTTGACGCAGCCCTTCGATTATCTCTAAAGTCGTGGTTTTACCAGCGCCATTGGGTCCGAGAATACCAAAAATCTCCCCCTCTTCCACCACAAAGGAGATACCGTCTACAGCCTTTAGGTCACCATAAGATTTTCTTAGATCCGTGACTACTATTACGCTCAATCTCTATTAAACCCGTGTCGCTGATATAGTGGAATCATATATTCTCAGGCTGTGAATCAAGCTCTTCCTCGTTAGGCTCGTTATCCGCCGGACCCAGTAATTTAATAATAACAACCGCCGCCAAACCGGCCATAAACAAGTTAAATAGGAGAGGCTGTTGCCGGCGCAGCTGATAGAGGTTGATATCGTAACCTAAGCCAAATGCTTTGGGAATAATAATCCGCTCATCATCTTTATTCCACCAACGCTCACGGAATTGTCGTAAAGACTTTAAACGAAAGTCATAAGGAATACCTAAAATATCACCGCTTAGTTTCATAATACTTCCATTTTACTAATTATTCGCAATCTCCTCAAGCCTACCGTCTTTCATCTTGATTACCTTGTCGGTAACCGCGGCCACTTCCGGATTATGAGTAACTATTATAAACGTTTGTCCCGCGGATTCATTAAGTGAACGCAATAATCTGATAACTTGATCACTGGTATGCGTATCAAGCTCCCCGGTCGGCTCATCCGCCAAGACAATAGCCGGATTATTAATTAGCGACCTCGCCACCGTTACCCGCTGTTGCTCGCCACCGGAAAGCTCAAAAGGACGATGACGTATTCGCTCTCCCAAACCGACTTGTTCCAGGGCTTGAGTTGCTTTCCGCTTGGCTTGTTTGCGCGGCATGCCCGTATATTTAAGCGGCAACATCACATTTTCCAGCGCGGTTAGAGTCGGTATTAAATTATACTGTTGAAATACGAAACCGATTTTTTCCCGACGTAAATCGGTAAGTTTGCTTTTCTTAAGCTTACTGACCAGTTGGCCGTCGATAAAAATATCGCCTCGCGTCGGTCTATCCAAACAACCGATCATATTAAGCAAGGTAGATTTGCCCGAACCACTGGGGCCCATAATAGAAATAAAATCACCGCGACCGACTTCGAAACTGACATCGGATAGCGCATGCACTTCCAGTTCACGACCTAAACTGAAGGTCTTTGTCAGCCCTTTAGTCGATAATATTATCGGTTTTATCTTTTCGGTAATATTATCGTCTTTTAGATTTTTATCGTTCATTATATGCCTTTCATGAGCTTTTAATCATTTTACTCCGCCCGTAAAGCTTTAACGGGGTCAAGCCGAGCGGCATGGGCAGCCGGATAAATGCCGGCGATAATACCTAATATCAGGGCAAACAAGATAGTGCCGACAGCTAAACGTTGGCTGACTAAAAAGATCTCCACGCCTTGGGACGCAAAATGAGCGTTGAAGGCATTAGCCGTCAACCAACCCAAACCCAGTCCGATCAGCCCCCCGGTCAAACCGATAGTTCCGGCTTCCATCAGATATTCCGCCATAATATCGCGAGTCCGCGCGCCTACCGCTTTCTTGACACCGATCTCCCGCTTGCGCTCGGATACCGACATTATCATCGTATTAATCACCGACAGACCGCCGACTATAAGAGCGATAAAGCCGCTGCCCATAATAATTAAATTGAACACTAAGGAAAAATTGTCCAATTGTTTCTTCATGTCCTTGGGAGACAAAGCGTTAACGTCAGCTACATTTTTTCTTATCCTCTTAGCGACCTTTTCCGCATCCGCCCCCGAACGCCAAAAAACACTGGCACCGGTAACTATATTTTCCGGCTTAAAGGTAATCGCCGCCTCCAGCTGTTTACGTGAGTCAGCCGGCATTGCCGCCAATGTCGCTTTAGGTATCTTTTTGGCGCTATCGGCTTGCTTCTGCAAATCCCGTAAATAAGGTTGTGATTTTATAAATAAGCGCCGGGCGTCAGCTATCGGCATATAGACCATCTTATCCGGCGCCGTCAGAGTCTTCTCGAGAATACCGACTACCTTAAAGTTTTCGCCCCTGACTTTCATCATCTTACCGACTTTAATTTTTTTGTTGACGGCAATATCGCGACCGACGACTACCACATTGTGGTCGCCTTTTCTCAGATTACGGCCGCTTTTAATTTTTTTAATCTTTTCCCACTGTTTATTCAAAAAAGGTGTTGACAGGTCATCGCCGATAATTATGTCGGGCATGCCGAAACTGACCATATCTTGCTTATCGGACAGCTGTAAGGAAACTTCTTTAGCCACACTCTTAACACCTTTGATTTTACTGACTTTTTCAATAGCGCTTATAGGAATTAATTGCGCCCCCATACCAATACCGCCTTTACCGTTTAAAGTAATTTGAGCGGTATAAAATTTTGCGCCGCTGGAAATCATAGTGTTGGTCTTCTCGGCCATCGCGCCCATAACCGTCAACGCGTAAACGCCGATAACAATACCGAAGACGGTCAAGCTCGTCCTTAATTTTCGACGCCACATATTACGTAATACTTCTAACATCGGCCCTCCGAGTTTCTCGTTAACTATAAAATTACCGCCGCCCAAAGAGCGGCGATTGGAATCTCCAATAACTTTCATTACGCCAAAATCATTCATTATTTATTAAGAAAAGCACCATAAACGCTTGCGCTCCTCGTTAACTTTTATAACGTATATAGGCGTTATATTATGGGGGAAACTAATATTACTATAATAATATAATCAATTGCTTGCTCAATTGCAATAACAAATTAGCGCAAATTGTAAAATGAGATTCAAAGATTCCCGCGGCGCCACCCCTCGGCTGCAAGAGTACAAGGGGTTGAGGGTAGAAACAAACACAGTGGAATAGCGAATTCCCGATCGGGGTCGAGAATGACAAGCGTAAAGGGATTGTGAATTGAAAGCGTAAAGAGGTCGGAAATGACAGTGGTAGAAAAGTCGTGAATTATAATCATGACAACGCGCAGTAATGGGGCGGAGCTTATCTCCGCCCCTGCGCATTTTACTTCAGATTAAAAACCTTGGTCCGATGAGTGCCGGAATAATTGTAAAAAGCGGATATGTCGGCTCGAGCGTCGCCGTTGGTATCGCCGGAGACGATTTTACTGTTGGCATAATTCCAATTACCCGCACCGGAATCCCAGGCGGCGTAAGGAGCGGCAAAGGTGGTAGCATCGGAATCGAACTGCCAGAGCTTGGCCTGATTACCGCCATAGCCGTAAAATACTGCCAGGTCATCGCGTCCGTCACCGCTGAAATCACCGCTAAGCGGGGTGGAGCCGTTCCAGTCCCAATTACCGGCGCCGCTGTCCCACCAAGCAGTAGGATTATTAAAGGCACTGATGCCATTAGAGGTAAAGACAAAAGCTCGGGTTTGATGCTGGGTGGCGTAGCCATATAAAGCACTCATGTCACTTAGGCCGTCAGCGTTATAGTCACCACTGCTGAGCTTAGTGCCGGCCCAGTCCCAATTGCCGGGACCTGAGTCCCACCAAGTAGCGGGGTTATTAAAAGCATCTACGCCGTTGGAAGTAAAGATAAAAGCTCGGGTCTCATGTTGAGCGGCATAGCCGTAAAGAGCGCCAATGTCATCGACACCGTCACCGTTATAATCGCCTGATGTCAACTTAGTGCCGGCCCAGTCCCAGTTGCCGGGGCCACTGTTCCACCAAGTAGCGGGCGTATTAAAACCATTGGTACCGTTGGAAGTAAAGATAAAAGCTTTAGTTTGATGCTGGGCGGCGTAGCCATAGAGAGCGCCGATGTCAGCCAAGCCGTCGCCGTTATAATCGCCCACGGTTAACTTGGTGCCGGCCCAGTCCCAGTTATTGGGGCCGGAGTCCCACCAGGCTACGGGAGAACCATAACCGCCGTGGCCGTTATTGAGAAAAACCCAAGCTTTAGTCTGCCTGGTAGCGCCATAGCCGTAGAAAGCCACCAAGTCCATCAGACCGTCGCCGTTAAAGTCGCCGGAGGCGACTTTACTGCCCGCCCAGTCCCAGTTGCCGATGCCGCTGTCCCACCCCTCGGTCTTGGCCATAGCTCTGGCACTCATATTTATAGTATTCATATAAAGATCCCAGTTGCCGTTGCGATTGTCCATCCAAACCATCTTATTGCCGTAGATAGTGGCAAGATATTGATCTCCTGAACTGTTGGTGACTTGGCTCTCGATGTTACCGCTTATATCATACCTATAGATATCCCAATTGCTGTTGCGAACATCCGACCAGACGATATTATTACCGTATATTCTGGGAAATATTTGTAAATCGGTATCGGTGGTAATACGACTCTCGAATCCAGTGCTTAAATTATACAAATAAATATCAGCACTGCCGTAACGGCCGTCCGGCCAGACGATTTTATTACCATAGATATCGGGGAAGCTTTGATTACCGGCAATGGCGGTAATCTGGCTCTCGGCTCCAGTAGTTAGATTGTACATATAAATATCCTCGTTACTGCTACCGTTACGGTCATCCCTCCAAACGATTTTATTACCATAAATAGCAGCTAATCCTTGGTCCGCGTTATCAGTGGTGATTCGGGTTGTTTGCCCGGTGGTCAGATTATACATATAGATATCAAAGCTAATATTGCGTAAGTCAGACCAGACAATCTTATTACCGTATATTTTAGGATTTTCTTGGTCCGCCGTATTAGTGGTGATTTGGGTTGTTTGCCCGGTGGTCAGATTATACATATAAATATCATCATTGCCGTTGCGACTATCCGTCCAGACGATTTTATTACCATAGATATCGGGATAACTTTGGTCCGCCGTATCAGAAGTAATCTGGCTCTCGCCGCCGGTGGTCAGATTATACATATAGATATCGTAGTTGCCGTTGCGACTATCACCCCAGACGACATTATTACCATAGATAGCCGGAAGCGTCTGCGTAGCGGAATTGGTAATGAGTGGACTTTCCAGCGCCAGGGCCGGAGCAGAGACAAATAAAGATAATAAAAAAAGAACTGTTAGTGCCAGTAGAGCAAAAAAGATGAGATAAGACTTGGAACTGACGATTGTTGCTTTCATAGTGACCCCTCACAGAATAGAATTATTATTTACTTGCCGTAAAACGGTATTCCCTTGTGACTTTGGTGAGTCATTGATTGCCGTTTCTTTATAGCATTGGTTGCGCCGCTATGTCAATGATTTTTACAGAAAATATACCAGCCCTAATAACCAAAAAACCGGACAAATGCATATAATCACCCCTTATAAAACAATCATTACCATTCATCTTTGCAATACTCCCGGATTCGCGGCCGACATGGAATATTTAAGCAGACAATATACTTAAGTTCTGTCTAGAAATAGCCGAAACCTAAATAAGATAGCGTTACTATAGTACAATAGAAAAGTCGATATTGGAGCCATGTTGTCAAAAAAAATATTGTTAGTTGAGGATAGCCCTACGCAGGCAAAACGTACCCGCTTGATTCTCTCTAATGAAGGTTACGAGACAAAATGGGTGACCAATGGCCGTGAAGGCCTTGATTCAATCACCAATGAACACCCGGATATGGTAATTACCGATATTGAGATGCCGGTCATGAACGGCTATCGCTTCTGTAAAAATTTGAAAGCTGATCCCATAACCACCAAAATACCAGTCGTAATGTTGACTTCCAGAAGCGATAGCCTGGATATTATAAAGGGGTTGGAAGTAGGCGCTGATAATTTTATAACCAAACCCTTTGAAGAATATTATCTATTGGAACGAGTCAAAAAGATCTTCAAGAATTACGAGTCAGAGCCGGCTGGAAAAACCGGCAACGATGAGATTATTCAAGGCTACCAAGGTCAAATTGCCTTGACTACGGAGCGACAACAGATATTAGAACTACTCTTTCATACAATTAATTCTTCGGTGGCCTGTGACGCGATGGGGCTTTTATTGATAAGCAATGGTGACAGTCACTTATTCTTCCAAGTTTCGCAACAGCCCTTATCTAAAGCGACCAGCTTCGCCTTTAAGAAAAAAGTCCTCAGCGCCGCTGTTTTATTATGCAAGCATGAGACAACGGTAAAGCTAAGAACTCAAGAGATAATCAATGAAAATTCTCGCCATGAGATAGACCAAGAACCGATATCGTTCGCCAATGTACCTCTGATAAATAATAGCCAGACGATAGGTATATTGGCCATAACTAATCTTAAGCCTGACGTCTACGACGCAGATGATATAAAATTTCTGTTTCAACTTGGCACACAATCCGCCCAAGCTTTTGATAGGATTATGAGATAAGTTTTGTCAATGCCCGCGGACTCGCGTAATATTAACTATCATTATTAGAGACAGCGCCATAAAAAAATAAGCCTCGTCGGCAAATCCTAAATAAAGAAGCGCTACAATCGTTGCCAAGACAGCCGTTAAAGCAATTGCCTGAATATTATAAATCCTGCTTCTACTTTCCCGCCGCAGTGCCCGCGCGATGCCGGTAGCATCTACTTTAACTCTCAGTTTACCTTTTTGAAGTTGGTTCAATATATCATTTACCTGTTTAGGCAATGCGTAAAGCATCTGGCCAAGCGTCTTCAATTCGCTAGTGACAACCTCGCTGATTGCTTCCAGACCGGGCTTTGTCATCTTTGCCACATAAGGCTGTGTCGCGGCGACAAAATCAAAATCAGGGTCCAAACCGGTCGCTAAACCTAACAATGTACTCAACGCCCGCCCCAGAAAAGCAAATTGAGCCGGCACCGTGATAGGCTGGTCATGAATGATTTGTAGAATATCCTCTTCAATCTCTTCCAGATTCTCAAAAGTAATATTACGCGTGTTGATCATGCCGTAATTTTCAAACATCCAGTTAATAGCATGAACGATTGCGGCGGTATCGGCGCCGCGGCGAATAAAGCCCAGTTTGCTAAAAGCTTCAACAATGACTACGGCATCTTTCTTGGCTATGCCGATGATGCCGGCGCGCAGACTTTTCTGCATCGTCGGCGTAATCTCACCCACCATGCCAAAATCGACAAAAGCTACTACCGGCCCCTCCATCACAAATAAGTTTCCGGGGTGCGGGTCGGCATGGAAAAAACCTTCCTCCAGAACCTGTTTCAAATAACTGTTAAAAACCTCCGTAGCCACCAGATGACGATCAATGCCTTGGGATTCAAGCTCCTTATAGTTGGATATTTTTAGACCGTTAATAGCCTCTAAAGTTAAGACATGGCTGGAAGAATAGTCCGGATAAATTTTTGGAATATGGATAAACTCATCATCGGCAAACATCCGCTGAAAACGAACCGCATTAATGCCTTCACGGTAAAAATCAAGCTCATCACCGAGAGTGCGAATAAACTCACCAACTACCATGGGGATATCCGTGCGATTGCCAAAACTGGTAAAACGATGTACGCCTTCCATCAAATAAGCAAAAGTGGCCAAATCGATATCGATGAGTTCTTCTATGCCCGGACGCAGGACTTTAACCGCCACCTTCTCGCCTGTCTTTAATTCAGCTTTATAGACCTGCGCCAAAGACGCGGCCGCAAGCGTCTCGGTGTCAAAACTCTTAAAAATTTTCTCCAGCGGTTGTTTAAAATCCGTTTCAATGACTTCTTTTACTTTCTCAAAAGGAGCAGGAGGGACCGTATCCTGTAGCTTGGCTAACTCTTGAATATACTCATCCGGCATAATATCGACGCGAGCGCTAAAAAACTGCCCTAACTTAATCAATACACCGCCCATTTCAATGGCGGTTTCGCGAAATTTAATAGCTCTTTTGCGATGCCTTTTCGACATGCGTTCCCGCGCCAACTGCCCACCAACTCTGGCAGCTATTTTGGCCTCACGGCGAAAATCTCTAACAATCCCTAGGAAAAGCCAGGTAAAACGCCTAATACGCCGCCATCGGTTTATTTTTGTCATAAAATATTACTTCTTGCCTATTTTATCTACTCTCTTGGAGAGATCGGCAATCATCTTCTTTATTTCGTTGGCTTCCGTCTGGGTTATCAAGCCGATATCTTTTACTGTCTCCTGCATCTGCTCTTTTATCCGGTCACGAGTATCATTGATTTTTTCCTTAGCCCGGTCTTCCATCTCCTGATGCTCCTGCCGGAACTTCTCCATTCTTTTATGACGTTCCTCGGCAAATTCCGATGACTTTTTTTCCATGGTCTCCGCGGCTTCGTAGCAATAAAGAAAAAAATATTTTAATGTTCCAAACATAGTGCGCCTCCTTTAAAAGCTTTAATCTTATTCTACTTGGCTATTTACCCATTGGCAACTATATTAATCAGAGCGTGAGGAATAATGGGGGATGAGGGACAGGAAAAGCGCGATGAAGTAAGCACGCGAGGGCGTTAGTAGACGAGAAAATACGGACTATTTAACACCGGTTATTCTGAGACCTGTATTTTAGACCGAAGAATCTCCTGTAAATATGAGACTCGTTCGCACTTGGTTGGGCCTTCCGCGCAGACTGACAGCTTGCATTCATTTATATGCCACTACTCTCTTAACTGACTGCACTCGCTATTATAAAATGGAAAACATAAATCGTAATCAATGTAGCCGCAAAGCTTGCTTTGCTTAGTCATTATCAGAGCAAGCTAGATCGGAAGAGCACACGTCTGAACTCCAGTCACACTGATATATCTCGTATGCCGTCTTCTGCTTGAAAAAAAAAAAAAAACTGATAAAAAAAAAAAAGACAAAGA
>CAJVYJ010000052.1 GCA_913009475.1 uncultured Actinomycetes bacterium
AGAAGGACGTGGACTTGGTGAATATGATAGGGTAGGGGCGGGAGAAGGGGGAGATTCGCAGTTCTGTACGCCGGTCTGGACATAGTGCGAATTTTATTTTTTTTTTCAAGCAGAAGACGGCATACGAGATATATCAGTGTGACTGGAGTTCAGACGTGTGCTCTTCCGATCTGTCTGCGCCAATAACTTTAGGCTGGAAATGTCCTTATATCGCTCATCGCTATCGGGAAAATGCGTACCGATATCACCAGCGGCTACACTACCCAGCATAGCGTCGATTAAGGCATGAATCACAACATCAGCGTCAGAGTGGCCGGCCAATCCCAAGGAAAAAGGAAGCTTGACGCCCGCTAAAAATAAGGGGCAGCCAAAAGAAAAACGATGAGCATCAAACCCAATACCAACCCTCACTTCGCACTTCTCCTCTCAGATAATAGAGCTTTCGCGACTATAAAATCATTGTAAGTGGTAACTTTAATATTATCATAATCGCCCACGACTATCTCGACCGGCCGGTCTATCGCTTCTAGAATAGCGGCGTCATCAGTTCCCATAAATCTATTTTCGCGCGCCCAATCATGGGCGGACATTAACTGATTGAATTTAAATACTTGCGGCGTTTGGGCTCGCCATAAACTCTTGCGCTCCAAGGTCCGCGTTATTAAAAAGTTTTTATTTACTCTTTTGATCGTATCAGTTACCGGCACCGCCGATATCGCTCCCGCGACGCTTGAGCACGCTTGGGTCACTTCATCAATCTTTTCCGGCTTGACCAGCGGCCGGGCCCCGTCATGTACTATGACTTTGTCCGTTCCCGCCGGCAATGATAATAGGCCTAAATAGACAGACCCCTGCCGATATTCGCCCCCACTGATGATGCTCATAACTTTTTTGCAACCAAAACGGCCAACGATTTGTGTCCGGCAAAAATCAATTTGACCAGCCGCGACTACCAGCACCACCCCATCTACATAACTTGCCGCTTCCATAGCGACCAATGAGTAAACTAACAGCGGCTTGCCTAAAAGGTCGAGGTAGATCTTATCTCCATTACCACAAAAACGCCGGCCGGCGCCGGCGGCCACAACAATCGCTATATTCATTTAGCCGACCCGGTCGTCTTTTATCTTTACAAATATCATTCTTCCCGCCGGTGTCTGCAGAACACTGGTTACCATGACATCGAGTGTCTCACCTATATGACGCCGACCTTCCTCAACCACAACCATAGTACCGTCATCAAGATAGCCTACTCCCTGCCCGGCCTCCTTGCCGCCTTTAAGTATCTTTAATGAGATTTCCTCGCCCGGCAACGTCACCGGTTTCACCGCGTTGGCTAATTCGTTAATATTTAATACGGTTACCCCCTCAACGGCAGCAACTTTATTTAAATTATAATCATTGGTTAAAATCACCGCGCCCATTTTCTGCGCCTGCCGCACAAGTTTAGCATCGACTTCACGAATATCATTATAGTCAGTCTCAGAGATTTCAATATCTATCATGCCTTGAAGTAAGCGCAGGATATCCAGTCCCCGCCGCCCCCGTGCCCTTTTTAAAGAATCTTCGGAATCAGATATCAGCTGCAACTCTTTCAGAACATAACGCGGAAGTATCAGTGTGCCTTCCAAGAAACCGGTTTTAACGATATCGGTAATGCGCCCGTCTATAATTATATTTGTGTCAATCAATTTCGGCTTTATCTCCCGCCCGACCGTCGCTACGGCTTTCGGCTTTCGGGCTTGAAAGATCCGGTCCAAATCCTCCCAACGTCGGCCGCCGACCCTGACGCCAAACCAGCCAAATATTATGAAGGCAAAGACCACATAGAAGAGCTTAACAAAACGAAATGAATCAGGAATAAAAAAAGCAGGCAACGATATCAGCAAAGCCAAAATCAAACCGATTAATAAACCGGCTATGCTGGAAATCAACTCTGAAAACGGTATTTTCTGGATATTACTCTCAACCCAGTTTAAAGTGCGCACCAAACGCCGGCCGATGACGCCTCCGGCAACATAACCGACCCCGGTACCAATAATGATAGAAATAATAATGACGTATAAACGATATGATAAGAGACCGGGAAGCCTAATTATGTTTGAGGCATAGGCGCCTGTCAGCGCACCCACCAGGATAAAAAGAAACCTAATTATTTCTATAATCATTATTTCCCGGCAAGATCAATATATGCTTTTACTCTTGTCGATATGCCTCCTTATGAAATACAACCACAATAACTATTATTATAAAGCTTACTTACTTTTCGACAAATAATCAATAATATATTACCTTCATACATAATATATTATACTATTAAAAATATTACTGTTACCTTAAAGTCGTCTAATTTTTTTAAATATATTTGACAATTACTATGGCACTCAATAAAATTAAATAGTAATTTATTTAAGGAGTTGCCGGTATGTCGGAGATACGTTGCGAAAACTTTCAAGAGAATGTTGACAAGTACTTGGTCAGACATCGAAGCATACTTGATGTCATCACTAAGCTGCAAGATTCAGTCGCGCATACTAACCGCTCCATTATAAAAGCCGTTACTTCATGCGGGTGCTTGGAGATCAAAGCCCTTAAACAGCCCATCCCCAAGGATGTCTCTTTAGAGAAATTAAGTGATTATGTCCGCACGCATCTGGAAGGCGAGCTTTGTCCCGACTGTCTTGATAAAGTCGAGGCGGAACTGGGCAAAACGCTTTTCTACCTAACCGCCTTATGCTCTCTTTTAAAGCTTGACTTGGGTTCGATCATCGATAACGAAAATGACCGTATCTCTACCCTAGGGATTTACAGCCTGACGTAATTCAATTTTATATATCTTCCTTTATATATTAAAAACATCTAAAATTTTGTGGTTGACGACAAAATTAAAAAGATTCAGTTTGTTCTCGTTGAAAAGCTTAACGGTTGCCAAAGCGGGCTTGGATGCTTCCTCAAATATTTTCAAGCATTGACTATTAAAGCTATATTAGCGACGATAATGTAGATGGCGAACAGTAGGCCGAATAAGCCCGGTAAGATAATAATAAAACTATAGAAACGCCAAAACCAGCTTTTTTGGCGCCAGCCGCGAGCGACTCTCCAAACTCCCGCGCTTATCAATACAAGCGAAACAATAAATAATATTATTATTGGATAGCGTCCCTTGACAACGGATATCCATAATAAGAAAAAATTTAAATAACCCGCTATAATCAACAATAAACCTATGCCTAATCTTCTTAATTCAGCCTCATTCTCACCGTCCGCTGATGGTACTTCCATAGAGCTCCTGTTCTTATTAGAGTTTTCCGCTACCGTCAGTATATATCATATTTCCCCATTATCTGATAGATGCAAAACCGGAACGCCGAAGTTAAAATCAGACTGGATTTTAAGCATATTTAAACATAGCGTTCTAGAAGATTATACTCTTTTAAACGCCGCAGCCCTTCCTGAATAGCGTGTGCACGAATCTCACCCACGCCCTCGACGGTATCCAGCTCATTGACCGAGGCGTGAATCACTGTTTGCAATAGATGAAAATGGGCAACTAATTTATCCACTACTTTGATCGGCAACTTAGGAATGCGCCGCAGCAGCCGATAGCCGCGAGGGTGGACTATCCGGTCCATGACATTGACCGTCCCCTCGTAGCCCAACAGCTGAGATACTTTGGTTGTGTCGAGCAACTCGTCAGCCGACATTTTATCCAACTGGCCGTGGACTTTCTTCGCCTTTTTAACATCCCGACAATAATCTTTGATTAGCATTAAAAAATCCTCCTGGACTCCGGCCATCAGCTCGTCCAGCTGCATACGGAGTAGCCGCCCCTCACTGCCCAATTCCCAAATATAGCGTTGGATTTCAGCAGCAATACGCTTGACCATCTGTGAGCGCTGAATGGCCGTCGAAACATCGACCAGAGCCACTAAATCCTCAAACTCTAAAGCGTTTAAGCTGGATAACACCTGGTCCAGACTACTCTTATATTTTTCCAGAGTTTGCATAGCTTGATTGCCTTTAACCAATACCACCCGCAAGTCCTGAAGAGCATATTTAATATCATCCAGATAGAGAGAGACGACTTCGCGCCGCTGCGATATTGATATTACCAAAGCCTTACTCTGCCGGGCAACCCTCTCGGCCGTACGATGGCGCATACCGGTCTCGGACGTGGGTAAAGACGAATCCGGCACTAGATGGACATTGGCTAAAAGTATTCGGCCCGCGTTTTCATCAAGAACGATAGCTCCATCCATCTTGGCCAATTCATAGAGTTTTTGCGAGGTAAACTCGCAATCCAACTTAAACCCTCCGTTGATTACCTTGGAAATATCGGTAACATCACCGATGACTATCAACGCGCCTGTTTTCGCGTTAACTATGTGCTCCAAACCGACACGCAACTCAGTACCCGGAGCTACTCTGATAAGAGCTTTCGTTAATTTGCTTTTACTTTCATCAATTATTTTCATATTTTCACACCGGTTTTTTTGTTGTTGTGCCCGATTGCTACTCTATCATTTATGCGCTTTTCTAGCAATCCCGCATTCAACGTGCGACGTGAGAGCGTTAGGCGTGAGAGGGTCAACCAATCATCTTCACGGCCTCCGACAACGTTTTGACCATGAGCAGTTCCACCCCTTTAGGGGTTTTAAGAGATTTGCGGTCCTGAAACGGCATAATAATTTTTTTAAAACCTAACTTAGACGCCTCCTGCAGCCTATCATCGACCCGAGCAACATAACGAATATCGCCGGATAAACCGATTTCACCAAAGACCGCTATCTCCGGGCTGATAGGCTTATCCAAATGGGCTGAAGCCACTGCCAGCGCCAGGCCTAAATCAATGGCTGGTTCCGTTACCTTGATACCGCCGACAACATTAATATAGATATCTTCTCGTTCCAAATGAAAACCGGCGCGCCGCTCTAAGACCGCCAGCGTCAAAAGGGCCCGATTAAAATCAACGCCGCTGGTAAGCCGTCTGGGTATGGATTGATAGGTATCAGTCACCAAAGCTTGCACTTCAACCAAGAGCGGCCGCGACCCTTCAATAGTCGCTACCACGATAGAGCCGGATGTTTCGGCCGAGCGCTCAGCCAATAAAATAGCCGATGGGTTGGAGACACTTTTTAACCCGTTCGCCTTCATCTCGAATACCGCTAATTCATTAGTGGCCCCGTAACGATTTTTTATCGCCCTGACCAGGCGATAAGAGTTATAATTACTGCCTTCAAAATAAAGAACCGTATCAACCATATGTTCCAATAAACGCGGACCGGCAATCGCGCCATCTTTGGTAACATGTCCGACAATAAAAACTGATATACCTAAAGTCTTTGCCATCCGCAAGAGTTCGCCGGTGCATTCCCGCACTTGGGTTACGCTACCGGGCGCTGAAGTCACATCCGGATGATATAAGGTTTGAATAGAGTCAATAATAAGGAACTTGGGGGCCAACTCCTTAACGCGGTTTTTAATGCGGTCCACCGCTATTTCTGAGACAAGATAGAGATTGTCGGCGACAGCACCCAGACGTTGTCCCCGCATCTTTATCTGTTGAATTGATTCTTCACCGGAAACAAGTAAAACCGGCTGCCCCTGAGTAGCTATATTTCCGGCCGTCTGCAATAAGAGCGTAGATTTACCAATACCCGGCCCCCCGCCCACCAATACCATAGAACCGGCGACAATACCTCCGCCCAGTACCCTATCCAGCTCAGCGATGCCGGTTAAAAATCGTTGATTTTCCTCTGTCTTGACCTGGCCGATCAATTGCGGTTTCTGTGAAGAAAATACCCACCGGGATTTTTCTTGCTCCCGCTGGGCCCTTTCTTCCTGTAATGTATTGAATTCACCGCAATCAGGGCATTTGCCCAGCCATTTCGGTGACGTATAGCCACAATCCTGACAGATGAAAACTGTCCGTTCTTTTCCCATATATTATTTTGCTCCCGAAGCTGTCACCTTTTCTTTGCGAACCGTCATTTTAAGCTTCCCTTTAAGGCCGACATCAGCTAAAACGGTTTGACCGGCTTTAAACTTCCGGGATAAAATAGCTTCGGAAAGTGGGTCTTCCAACAACCTTTGAATCGCCCGCCGTAACGGCCGGGCTCCAGATGAAGGATCATAGCCCTCGTCAACCAAGATGTCTTTAGCCGCGTCCGTTAACTCAATATCAAGCTGCTGTTCACGCATCTGTACCCGTAAACGCTCAATCATCAAATCGACGATCAACCTGATCTCATCTCTGGTAAGCTCATGAAAGACAATAATGTCTTCCAGCCGATTAAGAAATTCAGGCCTGAATATCTTTTTTAACTCACCCATAATATTGAGTTTCATATCTCGATAAGAGTGCTCCTCATCGGATGAGCTCGCAAACCCCAGCGGAGTTGCTTTTTGAATATACCTAGCCCCGATATTGGAAGTCATAATCAATATAACATTTCTAAAATCAACGGTCCTTCCTTGAGCGTCCGTCAACCGGCCGTCTTCCAATATCTGCAACAAGATATTAAAGACATCATGATGGGCTTTCTCGATTTCATCGAGCAATACCACACAATATGAACGTCGGCGCACCGTCTCCGTCAACTGGCCGCCTTCATCGTAGCCGACATAACCGGGCGGAGAACCGATTAGACGGGAAACAGTATGTTTTTCCATATACTCAGACATATCGATTTGAACCAGAGCCTCTTCATTACCGAAAAGATATTCAGCTAAAGCCTTGGCTAATTCAGTTTTACCGACGCCGGAAGGCCCCAGAAATATGAACGAGCCGGCTGGGCGCCGCGGGTCTTTCAAACCGGAACGCGTTCTTCTAATTGCCCTGGATATCGCTTTAACCGCTTCATCCTGGCCGATAACTCGCTTATGTATCTCATCTTCCATCTTTAGCAGCTTGGCTGTCTCCTCTTCCGTCAACCGCATAACGGGAATGCCGGTCCAGGTTGAGACGATGTGAGCCACCTCTTCTTCCGTAACCTGAATCGGATTAGAACTTTTCGGTACTTTCCAAGTCTCTTCCAAGTCGCGCATCTCTTCTAAAAGCACGCGCTCCTGGTCACGAAAGTCAGCTGCCTTTTCAAATTCCTGCGCTTGAATCGACGCTTCCTTTTCTTGGCGCAATTTTTGTAGCTTTTCTTCCACATCTTTAAAATGCGGCGGTGCCGTCATAGTCTTAATACGCACCCGTGAAGCCGCTTCATCTATCAAATCAATAGCTTTGTCGGGTAAAAAACGGTCGGATATATATCGGTCGGCCAGGTTCGCGGCAGCGACTAAGGCGCCGTCCGTTATACTTACCCGGTGATGGGCCTCATAACGATCACGCAAACCCTTTAATATCTCTATGGTCTCACTTATGCTGGGTTCACCAACATTTATGGGCTGAAAACGACGCTCAAGCGCTGCGTCTTTTTCCACATGCTTTCTGTACTCATCCAGAGTCGTGGCGCCGATAGTCTGCAACTCACCACGCGCCAAAGCCGGTTTTAAGATAGAAGCCGCGTCAATGGCGCCTTCAGCGGCGCCGGCACCGACTAAATTGTGCATCTCGTCGATGAATAAGATTATATCCTTACGCTCGGATATCTCTTTCATAACCTTTTTCAAGCGGTCCTCGAACTCTCCTCGATATTTTGAACCGGCCACCAACGCGCCTAAGTCGAGCGTATATATCTCTTTACCTTTTAATAACTCCGGTACTTCGTTGTGAGCGATATTTTGCGCCAACCCTTCAACCACGGCGGTCTTACCAACACCCGGCTCACCAATCAAAACCGGGTTATTTTTAGTGCGGCGCGAAAGAATCTGCATGACCCGCTCGATCTCATTAACACGACCAACCACCGGATCAAGTTTATTATCTCTAGCCAACATGGTTAGATTACGACCAAACTCATCCAACAGCGAATTGCCGTAAGTCTTGGAGCCATATTCGCCTTTTTCTTTACCGGACCTGGCGCCCTGATAACCTGAAAGCAACTGAATAACCTGATTGCGCACTTTTTCCAGATCGGCGCCCAAACTTAATAACACCCTAGCAGCCACGCCTTCACCCTCACGTATTAAGCCCAGAAGAATATGCTCAGTGCCAATATAACTATGACCGAGTTGAAGAGCTTCTCTCAGCGATAACTCTAAAACTTTTTTTGCCCGCGGGGTAAACGGTATATGACCCACTTGGGTAGAGACACCTTTGCCTATCAAGTCCTCGACTTGAAGCCGGACATCAACCAGATTTATGCCTAAATTAGTCAACGCTTTATAAGCAATCCCATCTTCCTCGCGTATCAATCCCAGCAACAGGTGCTCTGTACCGATATAATTTTGGTTCAACATCCGCGCTTCTTCTTGAGCGTAAACTACAACGCGGCGTGCTTTTTCCGTAAATCTTTCAAACACTATGATTTCCTTCCGTTATTTACTAAACTTACACCTATTATTTTACCATCAATATCAAGTTTTAACCACTTAGACATAACTCCACGCTAGTAACATGGGCGAAAACCCCACCCTCCCGCCTGACGGCGGCCTATTATATTATTGTCCGCTGTCACATCAGGATTACAGCTGAAGTAGAATGTTTGCAGGCTTTTCCCTACTTATCGGCATAAATTATCAACTTACTTTACAAATAAGATAGAAGTACCAATTTTATCAGGATTATTATTTTAACTACCAAGCAGTTTAACCGATAAATATAAAATATCTGTCTTGTTGCTAATTTGCGGACCTTTGATGACGCCATCCAAACCTACAGGTCAGTCAAGAAAACGCAACCGGTAAGTTTAAACGACTTAGTGTCCGACTTTATTAAGAAAATACCGGTTGAGCCCTTCGGCGGCAGCTATAGGAGCCTGTAGCGGCCGATTCCGCCGCCATTGTTCACACCGGGTGCTCGCTCAATCATACTTATTAAGTTTATCGTTATTTTTCTTATTTACTGACATCCGTTGAATGAAGTTGAGGTCGGCTACTGCGCGGCATTAATATACGCACAGCTTCCGGATAACTGCTGAACTTACCTTTATTGACAAAGCCGGAACGAGGGAAATCTCTAAATACTTCGACCAGCCAAACCAATAGCGCCCTGGTCAGAGCGACCCGCCCCAACCTTCTAGTCTGTTTGTCGCTATTCACCAGCGAACGCCAAACCCGCTTGGGACGGCCGTGCAGAAAAAACTCACTGGCCTTAACACCCAAAAAAAGAGCGGCGGGAGATAAGTTTGATGTTGCTACCACTTGATTACGATAACCCCATTTGGCGGGATCCGGTTGTATTAAACGATCTAAGGGAATTTTCGCACCGACCGGCGTCCAAAAATGCGGTGTTAAATAAGTAGCATTGACAAAATCCGGATCCATGCGCCGCAAACGATTGAAACGGCGCCAAAGTGTCTTCCAGCTCTCGTTTTCCAGCCCGTATATAACATTGACGCAGGAAAGTATTTTTTCCTTACGCAAAAGGTGAACAGCTTCGCAAGCCATTGCATACGAACTCTTACCAAACTTAGCTACAACCTCGTCGTTATCGGATTCCACACCCATGGCGATAAAATCGACACCTGCTTTTTTATAAAGAGGCATAATATCACGATCCCGAACGATGGAATCAACAGTAGCATTGATGGACAAAGACGGCCTCAGACCGCGTTTAACCAATTCATTTAGAATCTCTTCCAGGGCCTCGCGATCGGCGGTAAAATGCTCGTCAGCCGGCCAAATATGCTTAATTTTATATTTGTTCATCAACAGTTCGATTTGATCAACAATATTTTTAGGACTGCGATGCCGGAAACGCCGCCAAAACATCCATTGGCCGCAGAAACCACAAGAATTCGGGCAACCCCTGGCGAATTGAATACCCGATGATCTTTCCCCCAATAAATTATAATTTTGCCAATTAGCCAATTCCCAGCCCGGACGAAAATCATCAAGATTTGTGATTACCGGTCGCGTCTTGTTGATGATTATCTCCTGCTCACGACGGTATACAACTCCCTCCACCTCAGATAAAGAGCTGCCGTCTCTAAAAGTCTTCATCAATTCCAGCGCTGTTGCCTCACCTTCGCCGCGCACAATAATATCAATTTCTTTAACATCTTCCATTATCCAGCGAAAAGCAAAAGTGGGATAGACACCGCCATAAACAATTTTCGCCTTAGGAAAAAGTCGGCGCATCTTTTTAATTGTTTTTATAACTTCAAGATGAGCGGCGGTTGAACCGGTATGGCTGACGCCAATGGCATCCGGGTTAAATGATAAGGCTTGTTTGGATAGCTCATCAAAAGACAAATGTTCCGCGTCGGCATCGATTAATCTGACGTTAAAACCAGCGTCAATCAGCAGATCGGAAGAGCACACGTCTGAACTCCAGTCACACTGATATATCTCGTATGCCGTCTTCTGCTTGAAAAAAAAAACAGAAAAACAAATCAAATGATACAAATGTAAGCTCCCTTACCATTTCCACT
>CAJVYJ010000053.1 GCA_913009475.1 uncultured Actinomycetes bacterium
TACAATCACCGACACTCACGATGTAGGGCCGATCTACCGTGTGTGCATATATACCGACCTCTTGTGCAGACGTTGCTCTTCCGATCTATATCTTTCTGTAGATATTCATGTGTGTTTTTTTTTTTTTTTTAATGATACGGCGACCACCGAGATCTACACTCTTTCCCTACACGACGCTCTTCCGATCTACTGGCGTCAAAAAAAGCGCCGTTTAGCGGCAGCGTTTGTCGGTATGGCTTTGGGTGGATTATTTATGTACGCCGGACCCGCATGGAGTTGGTACAACAAGATACCCGTCTTAAAATTAGTCTTTTCAGAACGAGCGGTTCCTGTTGTAGCCATAGCTATGGCCGGTTTGGCGACTTTGGGAATAGCGGCCCTTACCGAACTGCCGGAACGATTATTTAACTCTCGCATTAATAAAAATGGTAAGCCGCCTCTTCTTTTATCATCATCTGTCGGTCTGATTCTAACCCTTGTTATAGTCACATTTGTGGGAGTCGCGGTTATTAAAGATGTATCGTTTATTTTTCCTTATGCTAAAACTAAACCTTTCTCCAAAGATCTAGCGGATATTTCGCGTTACTTAGCAAAACAGCCCCGGCCTTACGGAGCCCGAGTCGCTTTTCTGCCCTCACACGCCCCGGCCGCGTATTCGCCGGTCTTATCAGGTTGGCCTATTGCCGGCGGATATCATGTAGAAGGTTCCAAACTGGCACCGAAGATAGAATGGGTTTTGAGCAGAGGGATTACAGCTCGCGATAATACTGCGGCCAAAGCAGCGCTTGACCGTTGGAATATAGCCTATCTCGCTATTAACCGAATCTATGAGCCTAAAGCAGCAGCTAAAATGCAAAGAGACCCCGACACAATTAAAGTTTACTCCAACCAAAAATACGATTTATTTAAGCGCCGGATTCCCGGCTATATATCACCGGTACAGAATCTCCTGATAATCGGCGACGGCCGTTATATGAAAGAAACTATTGACCATAGTTCTAAAGCCGGGAGGAAAACACCGGTCCTTTTTAGTGAGAAAAAAATGGCCGAACCAAACTCTCCGCTTCCCGGATTGGCGAAGATTGCCGAAAAAAATTATGGTGCCATTGCTTATATAGGGGGAATACCACCAAAGAACCTGGAAAAGATATTTAAAACTCGATTAGAAACCGGGACTAACGCGATAATAGACTTGGATGGCTCTGGAATCGCCGAATTCCTCGGGGTTAAAGTGCGTAAAGTCAGTTTTAAAAGAAAAGTAAGACTAGTTGATGTGAACGGCACAGAACATATTAGCGCCGCGTCGTTTAACAACAATACCTGGAATGCCGTCGCCTATGAAGGGCTTGACGAAATCTGGCTCCGAGGGAACGGCAAAGCCTTGGCCGGCATCAAATATGTAGGCAAGGGGGAAATCCTTTTTATCGGTTACAACCTGTTTTATCATGCCGCTTATAAAAATGATAACTGGGAGAAGCAAGAATTGGTCAAGTTGTTTAATAAAGTGATGGATAAGAGCACCTCCGTAAATTCCTTGTCTTTCCGGCCGGTCTCCCTTAGCCCTAAAACCAGAATTTTTAAGTTAACCGCCACGGCACCGACTTCCGCCTTGATATCCAGTAGTTGGAGTCCGTACTGGAAAGCCTATCTTGATAATCGTCCCATTGCCATACAACAAGCGCGAAACCTCATGGTCATATACGTTCCTAAGGGCCGCCATAAGTTGCGCTTGGAAATCTCTAATTGGTCCTGGGTAAAGATAATTGCTTTGGCTATCTCCTTAATGACCGCGGTGGGCGGCATATTTCTCTTCGTAAATTCAAATAGGGCGGTTATAAAGAAGCAACCGGACAAACATCTGTTATAAATAAAATTTATTGCATTGAATCCACACACTATGAGACTGTCCAATAATATATTTACGTTTGTCCTTCCCATGCTCCTACGTTTGTCCTTCTCATGCTCCTACGTTTGTCCTTCTCAGCTTGACTGGGAATCCAGGTAAAGAGATACGTCGTTCCATCCCCTCTTCGTTAAAGAGGGGATGGGGGAGATTGAGAAAATAAATATGTAGGGACGGAGTTTATCTCCGCCTGTAAAAATAGAAGGTGTGGCCGCAAAGCTTGCTAAGCCTCAAGAAACGTTTATTTTTTCTCTCGAAAAGACGCTGTCGTTTTCCCCGTAGAATAAATAAACGTTTCTAATAGTATAAGATGTGTAGCGCGCCAGTTTATACGGTGCTTTATAAGCACAGAGGTTAGAGGGTAGTCGTCAAACACCCTCCACCTGTAAATTCAAAGAGAACAATATTAAATAAAAAATAAGCAACCGAAGACAAAGGTTATGTTATAAATATATATAATTTAAACTTAATATAATTTATAAAGAGTGGTAACCGTATGGCAAAAGAACTGATCGTCACTGAGGGTTTGACAAAAAATTACGGCAAAACGCCGGGTATCATCGACCTCGACTTGGAAGTCAGACAAGGGGAGATCTTCGGTTTTCTCGGGCCCAACGGCGCCGGTAAAACTACAACTATTCGAACTCTGCTCGATTTTATTCGCCCCACTAAAGGAAAAATCACCATCTTCGGCCAAGACAGCCATAAAGAGAGTGTGGCAATTAAAAGTCGTATTGGCTACCTACCCGGTGAACTTGAGCTTTATAAGAAACTTAGAGGCTCTGAGCTTTTACACTACTTCAGCAACTTACGCGGCCGGGTCGATTGGAAATATGTGGAAAAGTTAGCGGCGGTCCTGGAATTCGATATGTCAAAACCAGTGAAGACTTTATCATCCGGCAACAAACACAAACTTGGCCTTATCCAAGCGTTCATGCATAAACCGGATCTCCTGATATTGGACGAGCCGACCATCGGTCTCGACCCGCTGATGCAACAAGAATTTTACCGCCTGCTGCTGGAAGCTAAAGCCGAAGGCCAAACAGTATTTATCTCTTCACATATCTTACCTGAAGTCGAGCGAGTCTGTGACCGCGTCGGTTTTATCCGCCACGGTCAGCTGGTAGATGTCTTTGAGATCTCTGAACTTAAAAAACGCGCCTTACGGCAGATAGAAATAGATTTTGCCGAGCCGGTCTCCAAAGATGATTTTGCCAACTTAAGCGGCATTAAAGATATTAGTGTCGCTCATAATATATTATCGTGTACGGTCTCCGGTTCTTTGGATGCCGTCATTAAAGCTGCCGCTCACTTTACGGTCAATAACATTATCAGTCGCGAGCCTAACTTGGAAGATATTTTTCTTTCATACTATGGAGATGATAACGATGATGCTTCGTAATATCTTCTTAAAAAGCCTGCGAGACCGGCGCCTATCTTTATTCTGGTGGAGCGTTTCTCTTTTTATCTTAGTAATTATGATTAGTTCCGTTTATCCCAGCATTCAAAAGAGCGCTGTTGATTTTAAGAGTTATATCGACAGTATGCCGGAGGCCCTGAAAGCCGCGTTTTCCATCAACAGCGCTACGGCGATGACCTCACCGGTCGGCTTTTTAAACGCGGAACTGTTTACTTTAATGACACCGATAATATTCTTAGTCTTCGCTATCGGTTACGGCGCCAGCGCCATTGCCGGCGAGGAAGAAGCCGGCACTCTGGATTTATTGCTGGCCAATCCCATACCGCGTTGGCGCCTGGTTTTAGAGAAATTCACGGCCATGGTCATTGGCATGGGCCTGTTAAATTTTGTCCTCTGGCTGTCACTGGTTTTTGGTGCCAAAATATTCGATATCAAAATCGGCTTAGGACAATTAGCGGCGGCTACCTTCAACAGCGGCTTATTGGGCCTCGCTTTTGGGGTTTTGGCTTTGGCCACCGGCTGCGCCACCGGCAGAAAAGGACTGTCGATAGCCGTCGCCGTCGCCTTTGCCTTTGCCTCCTATTTACTTAACATCTTGGCAAAAATAGTCGATTCCCTGCAGTCTTATGAAAAACTTTCGCTCTTTTATTATCATCTCAACGCCGATCCGTTGGCTAACGGCTTGCGCTACGGCAACTTGGCGGTACTTATTGGGTTTATTCTGATACTTTTAACAGCCGCCATAGTCCTCTTCCAGCGCCGCGATCTATCGGTCTAGAAGCGTGTCCGAAAACCTAATCCTTGGACTCGCTTTGCTCGTGATTGTAAATACCAAATTGTAAAATTAATTATATCGCAATCTCCCCCTTATCTTAAAGTGGGATATGAGGGGGATTTCGCATATTTCATTTTGCGCCTATAATTGCCGTTGCAGCGAAAAACTTTCAAGGCGGCTCTGTCTTCTCCCACCCCCTGGACGGGGGAGGGTTAGGGTGGGGGTGTGGCGGAAACGTAAATGCTGGTCTAGAATCTAAAGTTTGGCGAGCAAACCTCATTCACAAGCAAAGCAAGCTTTGCGGCTACACATTTTACAACCCTTTGCTTTCATTTACTCAAATCTCTACGTTTTTCGTTCTAGTCATTCCGATGTCAACGGGAATCCATGGCCAACCGTGCCTTTTAGTGCTTCACATGTTCTTCTTTCCCATGCACCTCTTTACCTGGATTCCCAGTCAAGCTGAGAATGACAAAAGTAGGAGAGTTGGGAATGACAGACTTTAGGAGATGATAGTTCCGGACATAAAATAATATTGTTAAGCATCAGTCTCAACAAATAAGTATCAACTGCTGAATTCAAGCAATAATGCGGTGATAACAAGCAATATCAAAAAGATGAAATAAATAGGGCCGATACTAAACCCGCCCACTATGGTAGCTAAAGACATATTGCCTAAGCCTACCCAAATCAGGAATGTTGCCTCATAATTACTAGACTTAATTTTAAATATCTCTTTAGCAAAAATTAAAAGAGAGGGAACGGGAAAAGTAGCAAGTATAATCAATATCCAACCTAAAGACAGTGAGCTCTGAGCACCAAGCCCGGTTTTGATTAATAAAAACAATACTTCATTAATAGCTATAATGCTTCCCGCTAAAATTAATAAATAAGCTTGTCTGCTTTGAGTTTTCTTTTCAGCGGCTCTATAAAATACAAATAAACCGGCCAGAACAAATATGAGTGGTAATAGATAGATTAAAGTAAAATAAATACTGATATTATTAGAAGAAATATTCGCATAAATCCAATGGATAATAAAGACAGTGATTAAAATAACAGTAACTGTTTCGATAATTTCTCCAAAATCAGCCACTTTTTTTGTTAAAGAAATATAAAACCCCCTAAATATCATCAGGGGAGGAGCAAGAAATAAAAACAATATATTGGCTGCGACTTCCCAAATCGACTGTGAGGGAGCAACATGAATTAATGGCACAAAAGAAGCTAAGCCGGCCAAAGCCAAGCCAGAGAATACTAATCCTAAAACACGATAAATCTTCAAAAAATCACCGTTTCCCAAATTCATTTCATTAATAAGAATATAGCCGAAAAGTTTTACTCATAGAAATTAACAACATAAATCCATAATCCATACTAAGAAAAATAATCAGATAGCTTTTTAATATTTTATCTTATATAACCGGCAACTCCGTCATAACTATAACCGGGAGAATGAACCGCCGCCCAATTTTCAGTGTAATTTTGAGATATTATTAGATGATTTAGTAACCGTAACGCTGCCGGTTGTTTCACCGCCGGATGGATTTTTTTTGCTGCGACTTAAAACTTCATCAACGCTTACCCCGAGCGTGTCTGCCATTTTCTTGGGATCGGAAAATTTCTTAATTATCGGTTTTCCGGTTTTATCTATGGTACCGATAAAACCATTAAACGACGCCTTGCTTGGCGGAAAATCGATTTTTATATTAATCGGTTTATTCAATGCGGGTTTAGACTGGGCAAAAATAATTGTGTTAAATATTAAAAGAGTAAAGCTGGAAATTAATAGGAACAAAATTATTACTGAATACTTTTTTACTAAATGTCTCATTCTTTTCCCCCCTTTAATTAGATACTTCATCAACCTTGCATTCCGATTTCTTAAAGCATAAAACCAAAGAAAAAAAAGTCAACCTAATATTAGTATTGATATTAAATATTTTATAAGGATTAACCATTAGCTAATTTATGAGCTTAATAAACAGCCTTTGTTAAAAATTTTTATCCTGGATTCCCGGTCGGGGTCGGGAATAACAAGCGTAAGGCGGTCTGGGAGTGATGCTTCTTGTCATTCCCAATTACAAAAATTAAACCGGATAATAACCTTTTATTCTCAAGCCTTATTACCAAATCGTCTTAACATCATACTTCGCTATTAAAGAATCCGAAGTAATAATGGGCAGTTTTTCCAATTGTGATTGCGCGACAATCATGCGATCAAAAGGATCTCTGTGATGGTTTGGTAGATTAAAAATATGTAATGCGTGACTTGCCAGGATCGGCAAACTTTGTATTGTGTTATCCACTAATTGATCCGCTATAAAAATATCGGCTTTCGCAGGAAGTTCAATTTTACCCAATTTTGCCTTAATAACAATTTCCCAGCAACTGGCGGCGCTTAAAAATAATTGGTTATTGCCGTTAGAAATGATTTTACTAACAGTTTCCGGAAACCGCTTTTCGTTTGTTATCCACCATAAGAATGCATGCGTATCAAGCAGATATTTCATTCTTCAAATTCTTTTAATATTTCATCCGGCAAAGGCGCAAAGAAATCTTTCTTTATAACAACCCGTCCCTTGGCGCTGCCGGACTTTCTAAAATCGACTTTATTAGCCAGCGGCATCATTTTGGCCACAGGTTTTCCCGCTTTGGCAATCACAATCTCTTCTCCACTTTCAACCCTGCTTAAAAGTTTGGAAAAGTTGGTTTTCGCCTCATGCACATTTATAGTTGCCATATTAATCACCAAATATTAATATAGACTAAGTCAAAGACTAAGTCAAAGACTAATATGAAATCGAGGGATTTTTACAAAGCGGGAGACTATTACAAAATGGGGTCAGATCTTCAATCTTGACAATTGGCTGCTCGTTAACCAAGAATAATTGTCAAGATTGAAGATCTGACCCCTTTATATGCAAGACCTGACCCCCACCAAAAAAAATCAGCAAGCGCGATGAAGATGCTGATGTTCACCTTGATGATGATGGCGACGGCTAAGTTCAGTTACCTTGCCGGTTTTACCGCGCTCAAACCACTCACAAGCGTCGATAATGTCACTCGCCAAAAGCTCCGCCAAGTCGCGGCTGAAGTTTTCTTTGCAAACCATGCGCAGTATCGCCGTCTCTTGCGCGTTGGGCGGTAAAGTATAAGCCGGCACAATCCAACCGCGCTCGCTTAGTTTACGCGAAATATCAAAAACCGTGTAATTTTCTTTCTTTACTTGCTTGACCGCTACAATCGGCAATAATTGCGTACCGTTCAGCAACTCGAAACGCCCGGTCTCAACCAACTTATCCGAGAGATAGCGCGCGTTATCGATAATATTAGACATTATATGCCGATAACCGGCCTTCCCCAGACGAAGAAAGTTATAATACTGGGCCAGCACCATCGAACTGCCACGGGAGAAGTTGAGCGTAAACGTCGGCATCTCGCCACCCAAATAATTGACGTGAAAAATCAACTCTTCCGGCAGGTCATCTTCATCGCGAAATATAAGCCAACCCAGACCCGGATATGTCAGCCCAAATTTATGACCGGAAGTATTTATCGACCTGACCTGTTCCAACCGAAAATCCCATTCCAAGTCAGGATAGACAAATGGAGCTATAAACCCGCCACTGGCTGCGTCGATATGAATCGGAATGTCCCAGCCTTTGTTTTTTCTGAACTCTAAAAGCATATCATTTATATCTCTGACCGGATCATTTTGCCCGGTAAAAGTCGTACCGCAGATCGCCCCGACACAGATGGTGTTCTCATCTATAAATGGCCGGGCTCTCTCAGCTGACATCACATAGTCATCGGGTTCCATCGGCACAATCCGCGGCTCAACGTCAAAATACCGGCAGAACTTCTCCCAGCAAACATGGACATCGGCGCCCATAACCAGGTTGGGCTTATCAATGGGTTTGCCCTCGTCTTGGCGACGCTTTTTCCAGCTCCACTTATGAGCCAACAGCCCCAGTATTATCGCCTCGGATGAACCGACCGTACTGGTGCCGACAGCCGTCTTGCCGATGGGCGCGTTATAGAGCCGCGCCAACATATCAACGCAGCGCTTCTCTATCTCCTCTGTCTGCGGATATTCATCGTGGTCGATAAAGTTCTTTTCTATATTCTCCTCAACGATTTGGTGCGCCTCCGGCTCCATCCAGGTCGTAACGAAACTGGCCATATTGAGTGTGGGATTGCCGTCAAGATTCAACTCATCATGAACCAGTTGATAAGCGGCTCGGGCCGGCATACTGTTCTCAGGCATTACATGTTTGGGCACATCTTCCCGAAAATATCTTTTGCTATAAGTGCTGGCGTGAGATACACCGGGGTCCTTAACTGACCTTAATTTTGTTTTTTTAGATAACATTTTCTTCCTCCTTTGATTACTAATTTACTTAAGTACATAGGCTTTCCTATCCAACCTGCTAGGCGGCCTTGCGATGCTCCACCTGTTTCTCCACCCACTCCGGTTTTTTTAAGTAGTGAATCAGCAGAGCCGCTCCGCCTAAAATGAGCACACCAAAACCTAAAAATAAATCATAAGTAACTACACTTCCCGTCTTCAGTTGCGGCGGTGGTAAAAAACTGATAAAAAAGACAACAGTCGATGATAGCGCCCCGATGCCGGCAACCGCCCACATACCCAAGTTTCCGCCCGGCACCTTATAAGCGCGAGGCATATCAGACCGCTTATACCTAAGCACTATAGCCGAAACAAACATCAGCACATACATTATTAAATAGAGCTCGGCTGTTAAAGCCGTCAGTATCCAAAATGAGCTGCTGACAGCGGGCATTAGCACAAAAACAAAGGCCAAGACGGTAACAATAAATCCTTGCATCAACAGCAGATTTACCGGCATCCCCTGCTTATTTACCCGGTCGAAAAACGGGGGTATCTCACCGTCGCCGGCCGTCCCCAACAGCCCTTTGCTGGGGCCGGCTATCCAGGTGGCAACCTGTCCCAAGCCGCCCAAAGCAATTATGAATCCCAGTAAAGGGATGATGAACTTCAAATTATAGACATCGAGAAAATTAGTAAACGCTTCCATAGTACCCGCCACCAAACTTAAATGCGATTTCGGCACTACTTCAGCTACAGCCAGAGTGCCGAGAACAAAAATAAACAAGATAATAACGGTTGACAGCAGTATGGCCCGCGGGTAATCGCGTTTAGGGTTCTTTACTTCTCTTATGTGTGAGGCGGACATCTCGATACCGGCAAACGAGAGCAGCACGCCGGTCGCGAAGACAAGACTGGAGAGCTTGGTCATGTCCGGAAACAAGCCCGAAAACGAATAGGTAATTTGCGTTGGACGTTTTGTCACCAACCAGAGCACTCCCAGACCAATCAAAATAGCCACCGGAATAATTGTACCGATTGCCGCGCCGATAGTACTGATTAGCGATGATGACTTCATACCGGTGAAAGTCACAAAAGTAGCACCCCAATAGACGATTAATATAATCGCGGCCAGATACCATTTATTCTGGGCCAGTTTGGGTTCAAACACATACGCTAACGACGCGCCGGTAAAAGATAAGGCAATCGGATACAAGGTAACGCTCTGAATCCATTGGAGCCAGATACAGAGAAACCCCCATCTGTCACCCAGTGCTTCTTTGACCCACACATAAACACCGCCTAATTTGCCCGGCCACATAGTCGCCATCTCAGCGGAGACAAAAGCCGCCGGTAAGAAAAAAACCAGAGCGCCTAAGGTAAAATAAAAGATGGATTGCAAACCGAACTCCGCTACCACAGGCAATACTCTCAGACTGGCAACCGCCGCGACATTAATCATCGCCAAGAGAAATACCGTCAGTACTTTGGCGGTTTTAACTTGCCGGCTACGCTTTGAGGACTTCATAACAGATTCAGCCAAATATTCACCTCAATTTTTTTGTTTACGTGTTTATGCTTTCCCAATAAGAATTCAAATAAACTATTACGAGTTATTACGAGTGCTGATTATTCAATTTGATTAAATAAATCAAGTAAGGATTTCGTCGATTTGAAGTAAGCAAAGATTTAAGAACCATAAAAAAATCAGGCTCCCAATCTCCGGGAGCCTGATTAATTAATTACTAGTTACTACATCTGGCGTTGCCAGGTGTCGGTTACACCTAAGGGCCCTATCA
>CAJVYJ010000054.1 GCA_913009475.1 uncultured Actinomycetes bacterium
AGTTACTACGTATCGAGGAAGTGTTGGGAGACGCGGCGGCTTATCCCGGGCGCTCAGCTTTCTATAGTATAAATGGTTGATAGGAGCAGATATTATTCGCACAAAAATAATCGGCACCATCGGACCGAGCACTAAAGAGATCGAAACTATGAGTGCCGTAATCAAAGCGGGAATGAATGTAGCCCGGTTAAATTTTTCCCATGGAGATATACAGACACACTTAGAGAGTATTAAAGCTGTCCGGCGCTGCGCGGCCGATTTGAATAAGACAGTAGCTATCTTGGCTGACCTCTCGGGACCGAAGATAAGAACCGGAGAGTTGGAAAACGATGAAGTATATTTAAACGCCGGTGACAGCATTGCTCTAACTACTAAAAATGTTGTCGGAAACCACGGACAAATCAGTGTAAACTACAGTGGGCTGGTTAAAGATGTGACGATTGGAGACAGCATACTTTTAGCTGACGGTCTGATTCAATTAATTGTTCGATCAGTCCATCGGGATGAAGTTATTTGTCTGGTGCAAAATGGGGGAGCGCTAAAGAGCCGTCAGGGCTTGAACTTACCGGGGAAGACTCTAAGTATTCCCGCCGTGACCTCAAAAGATAAGTCTGATCTGAAATTTATTCTAGAACAGGATATTGATTGGATAGCGATGAGTTTCGTCAGGCAAGCCGATGATATTAAAGAATTAAAGTCGCTGATAGAATCAGCGGGAAGGGATATCCCGGTTATCGCCAAGATTGAGAAATTCGAGGCCGTTGAAAATCTTGATGATATTATTGCCGTAGCGGACGGTTTAATGTTGGCACGCGGTGACTTGGGGGTGGAGATTCCTATAGAGCGGCTGCCCGTAATCCAAAAAAAAGTTATAAAAAAAGCCCAGCGACACGGTATTCCGGTTATAACCGCCACCCAAATGTTGGATTCGATGATAAGAAATCCGCGACCTACCAGAGCTGAAGCCAGCGATGTCGCCAATGCTATATTTGACGGTACCGACGCGGTCATGCTCTCCGGTGAGACGGCTATCGGGGCTTACCCGGACGCCAGTGTTGAGATGATGGCTAAAATTTGTCGTCAGGCGGAATCTGTTTTGGACTGGGAAGGATTATTAAGAGACAGAACTCATTGGGCGCTGGGTACGGTAAGCGACGCCATTAGTTACGCTACTTGCCAGCTAAGTTTTATATTGAAGTCGAAGGCGATAATAACTCCGACGCAATCAGGCAAAACAGCCCGGCAAGTATCACGTTATCGGCCGAAATCGCCGATAATAGCGGTCAGTCCCAGGGCTGAAGTCGTACACCGATTGATGCTCTCTTGGGGGGTAGTCCCTTTGTTGGTGAATACGCCGAATAATATTGACGGGATGTTCGAGTTGGCGGTGGAAGCGGCCAAAAAAAGCCGGTTGGTCTCAGCGGGCGACCAAGTGATAATAACCGCCGGTGTTTTAGTTAATATTCCGGGAACGACGAATTTAATCAAGGTTCATAGTGTGAGCTGATTTAAGATTAATATTATTATTTAATGACATGTGGTAAGATTGGCATGTTGGTAAAAACATATAGGTGCGATTAAAATTTACGCCGGCTTTTCAAGGATAAGGTTCTATCATTTGAAAAAGGCGTAAATTATACCCTCATCCAGGTAGAACGAGTCACCAACGTCTATCTTAGATGTCGGCGTAATCATAAGGAGGTGTGATTGTGGTTTTAAGTAACAATGAAAAGAATAATATTATCGACGATTTTAAACTTCATGACGGTGATACCGGTTCGCCGGAAGTTCAGATAGCGATTTCAACCAAGAGAATCGAGTATTTAACGGAGCATTTAAAAGAACATAAGAATGATCATCATTCACGTCGCGGGCTACTGAAGATGGTAGGCAAGCGGCGTCGTCTTTTAAATTACTTAAAAAATGAAAAAATAGAGCGTTATCGCACGATAATAAAGAAACTTGGAATCAGAGGTTAGAAAATTAAACGGTAGTTATTTATTTTAGGAGGTTATTTTAGTTTGTTTAATATACATAAAAAGAGTTTTGATTTAGGTGGTCGTGAAATAAGCCTGGAGACAGGTAAATTAGCAAGGCAGGCCGGTGGGGCTATAGTAATACAACTGGGTGAGACGATAGTCTTGGTAACGGTTGTGGCGTCGAAGGAACCCCGTAAAGACCTTAATTTTTTACCGCTGACAATAGAGGTCAGAGAGAAGATGTATTCAGCGGGCAAGATACCGGGCGGTTTTTTTAAGCGAGAGGGCCGTCCCAGTGAGAGAGCCATACTTACGGCACGGTTAATTGATCGTCCGTTAAGACCAAATTTCCCCAAAGGCTTTAATCATGAGGTACAGGTAGTAGTTACCACATTATCCGTCGATCAAGTCAATCCGCCGGATATATTGGCGCTCAATGCCGCCTCCGCCGCGTTATCTATATCGAATATTCCATTTAACGGGCCGATTGGCGCCGTTAGAGTCGGCAGAATCAACAATGAGTGGTTGATAAATCCCACTTTTGCAGAGATTGAAGCCTCCGATATCGACTTGGTGGTAGCCGGGAGCAAAGAAGCTATATCAATGGTTGAAGCCGGAGCCAAGGAAGTGTCTGAATCGGATATGCTGGCGGCGATGGAAGTCGGCCATGAGGCGGTTAAGAAAATCATAGAATTTCAAGCTCAATTCGCGGCTGAAGCTGCTAAGGAAAAATTTGCGTTTGAGGAGCCGGTCATAGACAGCGAGCTGGAAGCCGAGGTCAGGAGTTTTGTCGCGAACAGGCTGGACAAATCGATTAGAAATTCCGATAAGCTTGAACGTGAATCAGCCGTTAATGAGATAAAGACGGAATTGGTTGAAAATCTAGGCGAGGAATACTCGGAGAGAGATAAGGAAGCCAAGGAGTTATTTAAGAAAATAGAAAAAGAATTAGTAAGAAAGATGATAATAGAAGAGCGGGTACGAGTCGACGGTCGCAAACTGGACGAGATTCGCCCTATAGCCACTGAAGTAAGAATACTGCCGAGAACGCATGGCAGCGGACTGTTTACTCGCGGACAAACTCAAGCCTTATCGGTTTTAACACTGGGTACGATGCGAGAGAGCCAAACAGTTGACGGCATTGGCGTTGAGGAATCGAAGCGGTATATGCATCATTATAATTTTCCGCCGTTTAGCGTCGGAGAGGTAGGCAGGATGCTGTCGCCTAAACGACGCGAAATTGGGCATGGAGCCTTAGCGGAAAGAGCTTTATTGCCGGTCATTCCCTCAGAGGAGAAGTTTCCTTATGCCATCAGGGTCGTCTCGGAAGTTATGGAATCGAACGGTTCCTCTTCGCAGGCCAGTATATGTGGCAGTACCTTGTCGCTTATGGACGCCGGTGTACCGATCTCCGCTCCGGTAGCCGGAATCGCTATGGGTCTAGTTAAAGAGGACGAGAACTATGCCGTACTCTCCGACATTCAAGGCATTGAAGACGCCCTCGGGGATATGGACTTTAAAGTAGCCGGTACCAGTAAGGGGATAACCGCTTTACAGATGGATATGAAGGTGACCGGTGTCGGGTGGGATATCTTAAAACAAGCCCTGGAACAGGCCTATGAAGGTAGATTATTTATTCTTGATAAGATGGCTGAGACCATCAGTGAACCCAGGCCTGAACTTTCACCCAATGCGCCCAGGATAATCATCATTAAGATTCCTACGGACAAGATCAGAGAAGTAATCGGTTCGGGTGGAAAGATAATTCAAGGAATTATCGCTGAGACTGGGAGTAAAATAGATATCGAGGATGACGGAACTATATATATTGCTTCCGTGGACGGTGCCGGCGGCGAGACCGCGAAGAAAATTATCGAGGGCATTGTCAAGGAGATCGAGCCCGGTGATATCTATAACGGTAAAGTCATTAAAATTATGCCTTTTGGAGCTTTTGTTCAACTAAAACCCGGCCGTGACGGTTTGGTACATATATCAAAACTGGCTAAGCGTCGTATTGAAAAAGTTGAGGATGTTGTTAGCGAAGGTGACATTATCCCAGTCAGGGTCATTGAAATAGATAAACAAAATCGGGTACGACTTACGGCCGTCGATGTAAAGCCGCCCGAGAACGAATAACTAACGGAAAGTTCGGCCGGCGCTCTATAATAAGGTGATTATTTGTCATTTTATGATATATCAAAACTAGACAGCGGTTTAACCATTGTCACTGAGCGAGTCCCTAATATTCGCTCGGTGGCGATTGGCTTTTGGGTGTCCGTTGGTTCAAGGTTCGAGGATGAAGCCAATAATGGTATGTCTCATTTTATTGAGCATATGTTGTTTAAAGGTACCCATACCAGGTCGGCCCAGGATATATGTCAAACTTTTGAAATTCTGGGAGCTGAGTTAAATGCTTTCACGACTAAAGAATTTACCTGTTTTTATGCCAGATTAATTGATGAACATCTGGAAACCGGTGTCGAAGTCTTGGCGGACATGCTCCAAGACCCGCTTTTCAAGTCTGAGCATATCGATTTTGAGCGTCAAGTAGTTCTTGAAGAGATTGCTATGTACGAGGATACGCCGGATGAGCTGATACACGATTTATTTACGGCCAATCTTTGGCCGCAACATCCGCTGGGTAAGCAAGTACTTGGTCATAAGGCAACCGTCAAAAAGTTTAACCCGGCGCAAATAAAAAAATATTTTAAAACTCACTATTATCCGGGGAATATTATTATTGCGGCAGCCGGTAATATCAATCATAAGGATGTTGTGGACCTTGTCAATAAATATTATAAATTAAGCGCCGCCGGAGAAAAAATAGAAAATACCCAACCCGCTCAGCTGGTTTCCAAACTGGCTATAGTGAATAAATCGACTGAGCAGGTTCATATTTGTTTAGGCACCATCACCTTAAATGCCAATCATCCCGATAGATTCGCCTTGGCGATATTAGAGAATATCATCGGCGGTGGAATGAGCAGTCGTTTATTCCAGAAAGTACGTGAAGCCAAAGGGCTGGCTTATTCGATTTTTTCATATCACAGCTTATACCAAGAAACAGGTAATATAGCTATTTACGCCGGTACTAGAGAGTCAAACTTAAATAAGGTCTTAAATATTATAGCTGACGAACTGATTAATATTGTTGATAAGGGCGTAACTGAAGAGGAATTCAATCGCTCGAGAGAGCACCTGAAAGGCCGGTTGGTTTTAGGACTGGAGAGTGCCAGAAATAGGATGACGCGTCTGGGAAAGTCGGCTCTGATACATGAGGACATTATCTCTGTTAATGAGTTAATAGCTAAGATCATGGCGGTCAGCCGTGATGACGTTAACAAACTGGCCAAGAAAATTTTGCGTATGGATAAAATGGTATTAACTATAATAGGCCCGGTAAAGCCTAAAGATATAAAAACACCATTAAAATTCGACGAGATAACGGAGATATAAGTAACTTAAATTTAGAAGAGGTTTTAAGTTGATAAGAGTTGTTGTAACCGGGGCATGCGGTCGCATGGGAGAGGAAGTGTGCCGCGCGGTTTCCAACGATGAAGATTTAGCGTTGGTCGGAGCCATTGATGCCAAGCAAGATAAAAGTGACCTTATAGCCAAAGAATACATTGATTCCACGGTTAAAATCGGTAGATCTTTGGACGAAACAATTGACTTGGGGGAAGCTGACGTGCTAGTTGATTTTACACAGGCGTCAGCTGTTATGAAGACGGTGGATACGGCGGTGAAGCTGGGTCTTAATATAATTATTGGCACGACCGGCCTTACGGCCGAAGAGATTTCTCACCTTAAAAATAGTGCCGAGAGTAATAGCAGTCATATATTATTGGCGCCCAATTTTGCTATTGGCGCGGTATTGATGATGAAATTGGCGGTAACTGTCGCCGGTTACGCCGATAGAGCTGAAATCATTGAATTACATCATGACAAGAAAGTAGATGCCCCGTCCGGTACCGCCAAATTGACCGCTGAGCTTATGAGTACGGCGCTTAATCAAGGCCGACTGGATGAAACGGAAAATATAGAGGGCGTAAGAGGCGGGACTATCGGCAATATTCCCATTCATAGTCTGCGCTTGCCCGGCTTAGTCGCACATCAAGAAGTCATTTTCGGATTTCAAGGTCAAACTTTGACCATCCGGCATGATTCAATAGATAGGAAGTCATTTATGCCGGGCGTGATTTTAGCGATAAAGAAAATCGGTGAATTTGCCGGCTTTACTTATGGGCTGGATAAAATCATGGGTCTTTAGGTTAATAAAATATAAAATAATCAGGAGTAAATTTTGAAAAAAAATATAATGCCACTGCGATTAATACCCTTGGGGGGTTTAGGGGAAATCGGAAAGAACATGATGGTCGTCGAGTACGGTGACGATATGATTGTCATCGACTGCGGACAGAAATTCCCCGAGGAAGAGATGCTCGGCATCGACATGGTCTTGCCGGATTTTACTTATGTTATAGAAAATGTAAAAAAGTTGAGAGGAATAATTTTAACCCATGGCCATGAAGACCATATAGGGGCCTTGCCGTATCTCTTAAAAAAAATATCAGTTCCGGTCTTCGGTACAAAATTAACCCTGGGGCTACTTGAAGCGAAATTAGCTGAACATAATATCGAAGATACGGATTTCAGAGAGATTAACCCTGATAAAGCTATTAGTTTAGGTTGTTTTGACATTAATTTTATTCGCGTCAGCCATAGCATTCCTGATGGCGTAGCGCTGGCTATTAAGACGCCTGAGGGTATAATTATGCATACGGGCGATTTTAAAATCGACCAAACACCAATCGACGGTCAATTAATGGAATTTGAAAAAATTACCTCTTATCGCAATAGACTACTGGTTTTAATGTCCGACAGTACCAACGCGGAAAACAGCGGTTTTACATTACCGGAAAAGAGTGTCAGCGACACCTTAAAAGAACTTATAGGAACGGCGAAAAATAGAGTTATTGTCGCTTGTTTTGCCTCTCATATTCACCGTATTCAGCAAGTAATAGATGCCGCCGTCGGGAGCAATCGCCGTATTGTCGTTATGGGCCGGAGTATGTTGAGAAATATAGACATAGCTCAAGATCTGGGCTATTTGAAAATTCCGCCCAAGGCAATCGTTGATATGTCTGAGCTTAAGCATATTAAAGCTAAAAACCTGCTTGTTCTTTGTACCGGCAGCCAAGGTGAACCACTTTCGGCACTGACGCGAATGGCAGCCAAAAATCATAGAAATCTGCAAATCGTACCCGGTGATACCGTTATTATTTCCGCTAAGACTGTTCCCGGCAATGAAAAATCCGTTAATCGAGTCATTGACCTTTTGTTTAAAAATGGCGCGGAAGTATATTACAAATCAGTATCTGAAGTCCATGTCTCGGGCCATGCGGCTCAAGAAGAGTTAAAAATGATGATTAACCTTACCAAGCCAAAATATTTGATACCGATACACGGCGAATATCGTCATCTTCAATATCATGCTCAGCTCGCGAAAATGGTGGGCATGCCGGACAAAAATATTATAGTAACCGGTAACGGCAATTATGCCTAAAACGACATTGAAAATGGCCAGCGACATCTTTTCTGATTTGTCATTAAGGACTTCAACAGGCAAACCGGCACGCTCTTTTACCGGCTTCCATAACCCAAAGGGGCGAACGGTTCTGTAAAATTTTGTGAGCGTCTGCTCGTCAACAGGACGGGTCAAAAGAGAGACAATGATGGTAGCTAAAAGCGAGCCGATACATATAGGTGGAAAGACTTTATACATCGGCGCTTCCGGATAGAAAAGAGCTATCAAGGACATAATCAGTCCGGCCACTGTACCGGCGGCAAATCCCCAGCCGGTCATACGCCACCAGTACCATCGCAATGCGTTCGGAACAAGCATAGCCGCACCAAGGGCCATCATTATCCAGTTCCATATCTGGGCAATAGAATTGGCCCGTACACCAATTAAGATGCCGACAAGGACGACAGCTACAGTAGCCACCCGACTGTAAAGTACCAGCTGCTTCTGGCTGGCATCAGGTCGAAAGAATGGCTGCAAGAAATCACGCACAATAAAAGAGGCGGCACTATTAACCGTAGCACTAAATGTGGACATAAAGGCGGCGAAAAGCCCGGCGATAACAATGCCCCTGATTCCTACAGGTAAAAACTGCTGCAAAACCATCGGCATAACCTTCTCAGGGTCAGTAACATTGGCTATGCCGGTCAGAGCCAGCAGGGCTATACCCATAGTCATTGCCCAGCGTACAATCAGAAAGAAACTCCAGGCACCGCCGAGTTTGGCTGCATCACGCGGATTGCGAGCGGCTAAAAAGAGCTGAAAATCGTACATCTGAGCCGGGCCGCCGGCGTTTAACACCAGACCCTTCAATACCCATATTATTACCAACGCCCCAAAAAATTCAAAGCCGGCATTCTCAGTGCCGGCGAACTCCGGAATCCTCCACTGCGGAATCAGCGAAGTCCAATGGGCAGGTAACGTCCGGCTGAGCAGCTCAGGGGTTAGTTTGACGTAAGCAATAACCGCAATCAAAATACCCGAAAAAGTCAGAATGACGGTTTGGAGAACCTGAGTCAATACAACACTGTACAGACCGCCCATAATAACATAAAGCGTGGTGGTGCCAATAATGATAATCGCACAGAGGAAAGGAGAAAGGTTAAGATAGATCGAGGCGAATTTTCCGATACCCTGGTAGGCATAACCAACAAAACTGGACAGGGTAACTACCGCCATAAGAGCATACGCTGTACGGGCAGTCACGCCCGCAGGGCCACTACCAAAACGAGTAACCATCCATTCAGCGGCGGTCAGCACATTTGAACGCCGGACCCATTTGCCCATATAGGCCATAAAAAAAGCGCCCATCATAACGCCCCACATCCAGTGATGCCACATCGACTTCATCCCTAACACAAAAATAATAGAGACAATCCACATCGTGCCGCTGATATCGAAAGTGGATACCGAACCGGACATCGCCAGGGCCAGCCAGTGCATACTCCTGCCGCCCAGAAAATATGACTCCAAACCCTTCGAAGCCCGCTTCTGGTACCAGAACCCCAGCCCTATCACAACGACAAAATAAAGGACAACTATCCCATAATCAATCGGACTCATATATTGCTACTCCTTCAGCTAAGATATATCGTTTACCGCATCAAACATCGCCACTATGTTCTCCGGCGGAACATTTGCCATAATGTTGTGCACCTGCTGAAAAACGAAGCCTCCGCCGGGGCTGAACACCTTTACCTGCTCTCTGACATGCTCGGCAACCTGCCTGGGCGCAGCATTGGGAAGCACATCTCTGGTATCGCAGCCGCCACCCCAAAAGGTAAGCTCTGCGCCGAACTCGGCCTTCAACTCGGCGGCACCCATACCGGTGCAGGTAATCTGAACGGGGTTGATAGATTCCAAGCCGGCTTCAATCATGTCACCCAGCAACTCGTGAACCCCTCCGCAGCAATGAAGCTGAACATTGGCATCGGCCAATTCTCCGGCACGACTCCATAGCCTGTGATGGTAGGGCTTATAATATTCGCGGTACATCTTCGGAGAAAGAAGCGGACCATTCTGGCCGCCAAGGTCGTCGCCAAAAATTACAATGTCAATATACGGCCCTACGGCGCCCAGCCACTTCTCAAGGTTCTGCATATGGATGGAACAGAGCTTTTCTGACAGACGGATAACCGCTTCAGGATAGAGGCCCATATACATAAGATAGTTGTCCATTCGGTACAGCCACTGAGGAAGCTCAAACATATTACCGCCGAACATACCGACAATGGCACGGTCGGTGGACTCACGCAGAGCTTTCGCCCGGCGCGCCATCTCAGCCAACCCTTCCTCGTCCAGCGGCAAATGAGCACCGGGATGCGGGACAGCCGCCCATATAATACGGCCCAGCATATCCTGCAAATCGGAAAAGTCGTCATCTGCGATGCCACGCTCCATAAGAGGAAGATCGGAAGAGCGTCGTGTAGGGAAAGAGTGTAGATCTCGGTGGTCGCCGTATCATTAAAAAAAAAAAACCCACCACCCACCCCCCCCCCCCCCACCCCCAACCCCCCCCCCCCCCCACCCGTTCGCCCGCCGCACTCGCTCTCTACCCTCACACACTCACTCTGAACGACCACTGAAC
>CAJVYJ010000055.1 GCA_913009475.1 uncultured Actinomycetes bacterium
CGGTGATAAGAAAGATGACCTGGTAGCTTTTTATGGTTATGCCAAAGAACATCAGACCCGCGCTTTTGTCTTTACCGCCGGCTCCGGTGGTTTTAATCTCCCCGCTGTTTGGTGGGACTCCGGCCCCGGCAACTGGGACTGGGTCGGCTCTAAGCTGGCAGCCGGTGATTTTAACGGTGATAATAAAGATGACTTAGCCGTGCTTTACGGCTATTCGGGAGCGCAAACCCGCTTATGGATGTTTTTAGGCGCCGATAATAAATTTAATAGACCAGGTAAGTGGTGGGACTCAGGCCCCGGTAAATGGGACTGGGCGCGGACAAAGTTCGTAGCCGGCAACTACAATGGCGACAATAAGAGTGACCTGTCAGGTCTATATTAAGCTAAAAAAGGGGTCAGATCTTCAATCTTGACAATTCACAAGCTGATTACCAGGCTATTCCTTGAAAAAGGGGTCAGATCTTCAATCTTGACAATTCATTAACGGGGGACGGGTTATGGGTGACTGGGGAAATTATGGACAAAGCAAGTTTTGCGGCTACACACTCCTTATTCTCACGGGCGGAGATAAACTCCACCCCTACACGTTTTACGCTCTTACGCTTTAATGCAACGAAGGCAACAACGTCCTCTTAATAAAATATTTCTTATTATGAAGTTTTTTAGGGTAAAATATCTGGGTAAATAAAAATAAAAGGAGTTTTAATCAGCACTCATACGGCATTAAAGCCGGAAAGGCATATTCTAAAAAATCTGGCATTACTATTAATAATATTTTCATTAATCATCGGCGGAGTTGCTTATAGTTGGGTTGATTCTATCGACCTTAATATTCATAAGCATTTTCAGTCAATTGAAAATGCCAAATCAGCTTTGACGCAACCGGCTGCCTATGGGGAGCCGATAAACTTATTAATCCTCGGCAGTGACAAAAGATATAAAGAAAAGAATGACCCCGGGCGCAGTGACACGCTGATGATATTACACATTGATTTTAATAGGAAAAAGGTCTATTTGGTTTCTATCCCCAGAGACAGCCGCGTCAATATTCCTAGACATGGCTTGAATAAGATCAACGCCGCTTACGCTTACGGCGGCCCCCGGCTATCGATACGTACTGTTGAAAATTTCATGGATATTAAAATAAATCATTATGTACAAATAGATTTTCGCGGCTTTAAAAAAATGGTGGACGCCCTTGGCGGTATTAACGTCAACGTAAAAAAGACCATCAATAATCGTTCGCGGCGATATAGGATGTATATCCCTAAAGGCAATCAGCGGATGAACGGGGAATTGGCTTTAAACTATGTTCGCTATCGACACGGAGACAGCGATTTTAAGCGTGCTGAGCGCCAACAAAATTTTCTTACGGCGTTGACCAGTAATGTATTGCAGTGGAAGTCAGCCTGGAAAATACCGCGTTTAATCAATATTATGTCAAAAAATGTTGAGACTGATTTGACTATGGGCCAGATGAGCCGTATCGGAGGTTTTCTGCGACAGGCTAATAAAAAGAACATCGAGACTATTACGGTACCCGGCAGTACCGGTATGAGAAACGGCGCCAGTTATGTATTTCCTAATGAGGCGGCGGTCAACGCTATTGTTGAAACTATGAAAAAAGGTAAATCATTTGATAAACTGAAATCTCAGATTGAATCTGGTAAAATAAATATGATAGGCAAGAAAGTAAATATCTCTGTTTTAAACGGTACCGGTGTCAGTGGTTTGGCCGGGCGTGCTAAGATAAAGTTAAAAAATAAAGGCTTTAATGTTGCCAGAGTGGGAACGGCATCCGGCTCGAACTATAAGTTTACGGAAATATTGACGGCATCGGATAATATTCGCACCGCTAAATTATTAAAGAAATCGTTGCCGGCGGCAACTGAGATAAAGGTCAATAATAAATTGTCGGGCATTATTGTGATACTGGGCAGAGACTATACTACCTTTAAAAGGACGTATTAATTGAAAGGTTTGATTTTAAGCGGCGGCAGTGGTACGCGTTTACGGCCTATTACTCATACCAGCGCTAAACAATTGGTGCCGGTTGCCAATAAACCGGTGCTTTTCTATGCCATTGAGGCGATGTCGGCTGCCGGTATCAGTGATATCGGTATTGTTGTCGGCGATACCTATGAGGAGATTAAAGCCGCTGTAAAAGATGGGGGCGATTGGGGGGCGAATGTCACTTATATCCGACAGGAAGCGCCACTCGGCTTAGCTCACGCGGTGAAGATATCCAAACATTATTTAGGCAATGATAATTTTGTCGTGTTCTTGGGAGATAATCTTATTAAAGACGGGATTACTTCTTTGGTAGAAGATTTTAAAAATAACGGCCCCAACGCGCAAATATTGTTGGCTAAAGTCAAAGACCCCCGGATGTTTGGCGTTGCGGAGCTGAACGGCGGGAAAGTGGTCAGGCTGGTTGAGAAGCCTACGCACCCGGCTAGTGATTTAGCCTTGGTAGGCGTTTATATGTTTGACGCGAGCGTTTGGGAAGCTATTGATAACATTAAGCCGTCCGCGCGCGGCGAGCTGGAGATTACCGATGCTCTCCAGTATTTAATAGATAAAAAATATAATGTTCAGCCCCATATCATTGATGGTTGGTGGAAAGATACCGGTAAGTTGGAGGATATGCTGGAAGCCAACCGCATTATTCTCGAAGATATGAAGAGTTGCTGCGAAGGTCGTGTTGATGAAAAATCGCGGCTTATCGGTCGAGTAATAATTGAGTCCGGCGCGGAAATTGAAAACAGCACCATTCGCGGTCCGGTTATAATCGGCGCCGGCAGCCGGATAAAGAACTCATTTATCGGCCCATTTACCTCGATTTATCTTAACGTGCTGGTGGAAAATAGTGAAATCGAACACAGTATTATTTTAGAAAAAAGTGTTATTAAAGATATATCCCGGCTGGAAGATAGTTTAGTCGGTAAGAACGTTGAGGTCTATAAAAGTTCAGTGAAGCCCAAAGCTTACAGGCTGATGCTGGGCGATAATAGTTGTGTCGGCTTAAAGTAATCTTAGGGGACGTTGTTGCTTTCGTTGCGATGTATGTTTGTCATTCTCAGCTTGACTGGGAATCCAGGAATCTTGGAAGGTAGAGCGTAGAGGGTTGAGGGTAGATAAGAGCGTGATGGACTCACCCCCACCCCAGCCCTCCCCCGTCAAGGGTGAGGGAGAAATCAGTGGGACGTGGATTCCCGATCGGAGTCGGGAATGACAAGCGTAAAGTGGATCGGAAAATGTGTAGCGCGCCAGTTTATCTGGCGCATGAAGCGTAGAGGGTTGGGTAGATAGGGCGAAAATATGTAGCCGCGGAGTTTACTCCGCTCGCGAGAAAGTCGAAAGGGAAGAGATGATTGACGGAGTCAAGACCAAGGTTTTAAAAGTGATAGCGGACGAGCGGGGTTTCCTAATGGAGATGTTGCGCAGTGACGATGAGCTATTTGAGCGCTTCGGACAGTTATATATTACCGCTTGTTATCCCAACGTAGTTAAGGGCTGGCATTATCATCGAAAACAGATCGATCATTTTGTCTGTGTTAAAGGAATGGCTAAAGTCGTCCTTTATGACAGCCGGGAAGATTCGCCGACCAAGGGCGAGATCAATGAGTTTTTTATGGGAGAGAAGAATCCTATATTGTTAAAGATTCCCCGACTGGTAATGCACGGTTTCAAAGCGATCGGCAATGAGTCGGCCCATATTATAAATTGTCCAACTGAGGTTTTTAATTATAAAGAGCCGGATGAATTTCGTAAGCCGTATGATACTGATGAAATCCCATATAATTGGGATATAAAGATGGGCTAATTTAAGGAGATTTTGTGTCACGTACAATCTTAGTTACCGGCGGAGCCGGATTTATCGGTAGCAATTTTCTTCGCTACATGCTGAAAAAATATCCTTACTATAAATTTATCAACTACGACAAGCTGACTTATGCCGGCAATTTAGAGAACGTGCGGGACCTGGAGGGTTTAAGTGGTTATGATTTTATTCACGGTGATATCTGCGACGGGGAAAAACTTGATCAATTCAGAGTTGACGCTGTGGTTAATTTTGCCGCGGAAAGCCATGTCGACCGCTCGATATCGTCCGCTCAAGAATTTATAATCAGCAATACTTTAGGGACCGAAGTCTTGCTAGAGTTCTGTAAAAAACGGTCGCTTTCCCGCTTTATCCAAATCTCCACTGATGAAGTTTACGGCAGTCGGGAAAAAGGGTCTTTTAGTGAAAAAGATAAATTGGCGCCCAGCAGTCCTTATTCCGCCAGTAAGGCCGCGGCTGATATGGTGGCTCTTTCCCATTTTAAAACTTATGGCACACCGGTCATTGTTACCCGCAGCTCCAACAATTACGGCCCTTATCAGTATCCTGAGAAATTAATTCCCTTTTTTATAACTAAAGCGCTAAACGATGAGCCGCTGCCTCTTTATGGCGACGGCAAGAATGTGCGCGATTGGCTGTATGTAGAGGATAATTGCGCTGCTATTGATGAGGTGTTGCATAAAGGATTAGTCGGGCAAGTTTATAATATCGGCGGGAGAAATGAACTCACCAACATTGAGATAGCGGAGTTAATATTAGCTCAACTTGGTAAAGACAAATCGCTTATCGAGTACGTTGCCGATCGCCCGGGTCATGACCGCCGTTACTCTATAACCACTGAAAAGGTAAAAAAACTTGGATGGTTTCCTACCCATAATTTCAAACAGGCGTTAACTGAGACCATCTCCTGGTATAAAGATAATTCGGATTGGTGGCAACCGCTATTGGCAAGAAATAAATAGAAGGGGAAGTTGGCTTTGAATCGAAGAAAAATAAGCATTATCGCGGTACTATTGGTATTATTAATATTGGCTGTCGCCGGTTGCGGGAAAAAAGAAGTTGAGAAAAAATCTGTAAAAAAAAGAACCAGTAAAAAACGAGAAGTTAAGCCGGGAACATTATTGATACCGTCGCCTTTGGATGGCATAAAAGCTGCTCCCGAGAAGGTGAATCGCCAAGCGTTAGCGGTAATGGTGGAGAATTTAGTCAATATCAGACCGCAAGCAGGCATATCTCAGGCCTCTTTAGTGGTCGAAGGCTTAGCTGAAGGCGGTATAACCAGGTTTATGCTGGTTTATCTGGAGAAAGACGCTGATAATATCGGGCCTATTCGCAGCGCGCGCTCACACTTTGTGGCCTTGGCCAAAGGCTGGGACGCGCTTTACGCGCATGTGGGCGGGTCGAAATTCGCTTTGGCCGATATTAAAAGATTTCAGCTGGATGATTTGGACCAGTACGCTCACGCTTCCGGATATCATCGGATAAAATCAGCGAGAGCGCCCCATAATGTTTTTAGCAGTACCGAGAAACTGAGAAAAATTAAAAAGAGCACTTTGATGCCGCCGCCGGCTTTTTCATTTAAGAGCGACGCGGACAAGAACAGTCGTCCCGGTGAGCAAAGTATATTAATTGATTTCTCGTTTTCTAATTACGCGGTAAAATGGGTATATGATAAGGCAACAAATAAGTATAAAAGGTTTAACGGCGGCCGGCCTCATAAAGACGCCGCCACAGGCAAACAGTTGGAAGCGAAAAATATTCTGATTATGTACGCGCCGACATTTCCGATAACCGGGACACCGCTGCTGGATATTAAAACCGTTGGCCAAGGGCGATTGCAGGTAATGAGAGACGGGGAAGTCTTGGATGGTGAATGGTTCCGCCAGAGTGTTGATAGCCCGCTTGTATTAAAGGATAGTTCCGGCAATAATATTGAATTGGACCGCGGGCAAGTTTGGTTGGAGCTAGTCAAGCCGACTACTCCGGTTAAAATATCAACTACACAATCTTAACTAAGGTAGGTAATGAAGATAATTGTAACTGGGTCTAAGGGCCAATTAGGCCATGATCTAGCTGAGGCTCTAGCCGGTCACGATTTGATTTTATTGGATATCAATGAACTTGACATCACGGACTTCAATGCTGTTTTGAGAAAAGTTGACGAGGTAAAGCCACAGGCATTAATTAATAGCGCTGCTTATACTAATGTTGACGGGTGCGAAGAAAATCCGGCTCTGGCCTATAAAGTCAACGCCGTCGGGACCCAAAATTTAGCTATTGCCTGTCAAAAGTTTGATATCGCGATGTTGTACGTATCTACTGATTTTGTCTTTGACGGCAATCACGATGTTCCTTATACGGAATTTGATGACCCTAATCCGCTTAGCGTTTACGGTCGGTCTAAATTAGCGGGTGAGCGCTATGTTGCAAGTTTGCTTAATAAATATTTTATCGTCAGAACCGCTTGGCTCTATGGCACGCATGGGCATAATTTCGTTAAAACCATGCTAAAATTAGCGGCACAGAGAGATAAGTTGGCAGTAGTAAACGACCAGTTTGGCTCACCAACATTCAGCCGTGATCTGGCTCAAAAAATAGCGGAAATAATCGTTACCGGCGAATATGGTTTATATCACGCGGTCAACACGGGCAGTTGCAGCTGGTTTGATTTTAGCCGGGAGATATTACGTCAAGCCGGTGTAGATATACCGATCAAGCCGATAAACAGTCACGAGTTAGAACGGCCGGCTCCGCGTCCCGCTTATTCAGTATTGAAAAATTACAGTTTGGAGTTGAGGGGGTTCTCACCCATGAGACCCTGGAAATCTGGTCTAACTGAATATTTTAAACTGAAGGGATAATATTTGTATTTGTTAGCTCATCTGAAAGATTTAATCGAGTACAAAGAGCTCTTGTATAATTTAGCGAAAAAAGAGCTGAAAATTAAATATAAGAACTCAGCGCTGGGCTTTTTCTGGTCGCTATTAAATCCTATCTTAACCATGCTTGTCTTTAGCTTGGTTTTTGTAGTTATTTTTAAATTTAAAGGCATCGAATATTATTCCATTTTTTTATTGGCGGGTCTGTTGCCTTGGAATTTTTTCAACGCCTCAGTCATGGGTGGGGCCGGCTCCATTATCGCCAACTCCAGTTTGGTGAAGAAAGTCTATTTCCCGCGTGAGTTGATACCGATATCGGTTGCTTTGGCAAGCCTGGTAAATCTTTTCCTGGAATTACTGGTATTCTTAGTCTTCATTATTGTTGTCGGTTTTCTCTCCCCCAAATACTTCGCTGTCTTTAAATTCTTACCTTATCTGGTGATACTGTTGCCGATTCTGTTTTTATTTTCAGTCGGGTTGGCTCTTTTGGTTGCCGCTCTTAATGTCTATTTGCGAGATATTCAGCATATTATTACTATATTGCTGATGGTCTGGTTCTACGCCAGTCCGATAATATATAAGATAGACGGTATGGTGCCGCCTAAACTGATACCTTTTTATAAATTAAATCCGATGACGGATATTATCTTATCATTTAAAAGCGTGCTTTATTGGCGGCATGCGCCTAACTTGAACTGGGTCTTGCTTTCATTATTCTACGCAATTATCTCATTCTTAATCGGTTACGCGGTTTTTTTGCGCCTGGAACCTGATTTCGCCGAGGAGTTGTAGATGGCTTTATTTCCCGTTAAAGGCAGAGCTAATAAAAACGTTAAGGGAACAGCGGTGACCGCGCAGGGTATATGGAAAGAATTTCGCGTTTATCACGAAAAAAACCAGTCGATTAAAGAGATATTTATCAAACGCAAGCGCGCGGAGTATGAAACGTTTTGGGCGCTGAAAGATGTTTCGTTTGCGGTTAAACAAGGCATAACCTTTGGCCTTATTGGTGAGAATGGCTCGGGGAAAAGCACGATGTTAAAAATCCTGGCGAAAATCCTCCGGGCCAATCAAGGAACGGTTGAAATTAAAGGCAAAGTTTCAGCTCTATTGGAGTTGGGCACCGGCTTTCATCCAGAGTTGACCGGCCGGGAAAATGTTTTTTTAAACGGTTCTATTCTGGGGTTAAGCCGTAAGGAGATAAGTAAAAGATTTAATGATATTGTCGCTTTTTCCGAATTGGAGCAGTTTATCGATTCACCGGTAAAAACTTATTCATCGGGTATGTATGTTCGCTTAGGATTTGCCGTGGCTACCAATGTTGATCCCGATGTATTATTGATCGATGAGATATTAGCGGTTGGCGATGAAGCGTTTCAGCGGAAAAGTCTGGATAAGCTTTATGAGCTTAAAAAACAAAAGAAGACAATTATAGTGGTTTCACACGCACTTTCGTCAATAGCGGAGATATGTGATGAAGCTATCTGGTTGGATAAGGGTGAAATAAAAGCGGCGGGTAAGGCGCGTAAAGTTGTCGCCACTTATCTAAGAGAAGTTAATCGTAAGGAAGAAGAGCGCTCCGATAACGAGGATGAGGAGAGGTTGGCGACGCCGGGTTCGCGCCGTGGTTCCGGTGAGCTACAAATTAAGTCAGTAAAACTCCTGGACGGTCGGGGTAAGGAGAGATCAATATTTAAAACGGGTGATAAACTAATATTTCGCATGGAGTATGAGGCTAAGCAACCAATCGAAAAACCGATCTTTGGCTTCACGCTTTATACGCGCAGCGGTGTATTATGTATCGGCACCAACAGCCGTATTTTTGGTTTGGTTCCGGATAAACTAAGCGGCAACGGTGTTATGGAGTATGAATTTGATAAGCTGCCGTTGTTGGGCGGCGAATATGAATTAACGGTTGTCGTTCACGATATTACCGGTATGCATATTTTCGATTCTCATGATAAGAAATATCATTTTCGGGTTTCAGCTATTGACAATAGTGATATTGGGTTATTCAAAACTTCAGGCAGTTGGAGGATGAGCTGAGTGAATATAAGGTCAATTAAAATTGTAAATTGTAAAATAGAGAGGCGCGGCGATAAGAGCGAAAGAACCAAAGGCTTCAGGTTGCTAGTAAAATGGGGTCAGATCTTCAATCTTGACAATTCACAAGCTGGTTACCAGGCTATTCCTTGAAAAAGGGGTCAGATCTTCAATCTTGACAATTCATTAACGGGTGACGAGTTATGGGGAACGGTGGAAAGATAATGCAAAATGAAAAAGCTTAGTGGTCCATGGATTCCCGCTTCCGCATCAAGTGCGGCATAAACTCCAGCGGGAATCCATGGCAGAGAGTGAAGGACAAGATGAGTAGAGCAATTATATTTTCGCCCGATGCCATACCAGTCGCGGGTCGGCTGGCGGCCGGCCCCGGTATTCGCTATTTTGAAATGGCCGCCGGCTTGGTCAGGGCGGGTATTAGTGTGACTCTGGCGGTGCCAGCTGAAAGTTATCAAGCGGCAGAGACGGATTTTAAGGTCGTTTCTTGGGAGACGTCCGGTATTGGTGAATTATTAGCCGGGCATGACTTGGCGATACTGCCGCAAGTCCACGGTGGCTTGTCCAGGGCTTATCCTGAGGTGGCCGCTGTTGATTTCCCCACCGCGGTCGATCTTTACGACCCCGTCTTGATTGAAAATCTTGCGTTACAACCGGCGGATGAGAACGGTACACGCTCATTCGCGGGCTATTTAGCTGACATTATTCCTATTCTTAAACGTGGTGATTTCTTTTTCTGCGCCAACCAACGCCAATACTATTATTATTTGGGTATCCTAAACGCCTTGGGTCGTATTAATCCGCTGACATTTGCCGATCCGCCGCTCAAGTTGGTTCCTTTCGGCGTCAGCGCCAAGGCGCCTCAACATAATAAAAATGTGATGCGGGGGCGATTAGTTGGTGAGAAAGATCCGGTTATACTCTGGTTTAGCGGTATTTACCCTTGGTTTGATGCGCAAACTTTAATTAACGCCATGCCCGCGGTAATCTCCGTCTTGCCGAATGTCAAATTAGTAATAATGGGGGGCGTGCATCCGCGGGGACACGCGCCTGATTATGAGTATCGTGCTACCGTAGCGGCAGCGGAAAAGCTGGATTTAATCGATAAATCAGTTTTTTTTGTCGACTGGCGGCCTTACGATGAACGTGTTAACTGGTATCTTGAGTCGGATGTCGCGGTGGTGACGCATAAGCAAGCCCTGGAGACGGAGATATCCCATCGCACCAGAGTCATCGACTTTATTTGGGCGGGATTGCCGTCCATAGTATCCCGCGGTGACGAGGTCGGCGGTATGCTTGAAACCGCGGGTTGCGGTCTTACGGTTAATATTGGTGACGCGCGCGATTTGGCTGATA
>CAJVYJ010000056.1 GCA_913009475.1 uncultured Actinomycetes bacterium
TTGCACACATACGCATGTTGCAAGTCGAGTCATATATTTTTTATTTTTTTTTTTCTTGTTTACTTATTTATTTTTTTTTTTTTTAATGATACGGCGACCACCGAGATCTACACTCTTTCCCTACACGACGCTCTTCCGATCTCGGTAAATAGAGACTCAATATATATCTACGGCACTATTAAAGAAAAGGGGAGCGATAGACCTTGGCTGGCTAGGTTCAGCTCATTCGGTAAACTAACATGGGAACGTTTTCCAGCTGAAAAGAATAGCTTATGGGCCGGCGCCGGTTCAATGGAGATTATAAACAATATTATTGTAATTTCTAGGCGTGGATTAGATGATTTTCCGTATAAGGGTAGAAGTAAATATAGTTTTATGGCGAGCCAAAGCTATGACCTAAATGGTAATCCGGTTACGTCCTCTCCCAAAAAACGCCGGGGGTTTGATCCGTTTCATGAAGAACCTCCGATAATGTCTCGTTTAAACTCTGTCGGACCCAACGAAATCCGCTATACAATACTGGGGAATGCCGGCAGCCTTGATGTCTGGTTGGAATTATTCCGCCGTGACGTCGAGTATGACAAACCTTTTTTGCGCGCCTCGGTAATGCACGCTCCGCAAAAACCCGGTTTTTATTCTCTAACACCTAAAATATTAACTGTCGACAAAAAGGGCAACGCTTACGTAGCTATCATTGAAAAAGAAGGGTCTAAAAAACCTGTTACTCATTTTTTAAAATTAGAGATCGGCCTGCCAAAATTTGGACCTGATTCTGTTAATCCCGCCGATAGGAAGGCAGCCAAAGAGATGTTGGGTTTAAAAGTGCTAAAAATGGTGCCGGATGTCAAAAAAACTCTGCTGCAATTGAGCAAACAGTCCTCAAAGAATTCTCGTATGTCGTTGCAAGATAAAAAAACTTTAATTGATTATCTAAAAAAATTGCTTTCGGTCACCAAAGAGTTGGACCAAGCTAATGAAGTAGATTTTCGCGGCATAAAATATTATTATAAAGGTGATAAGCTAAAAGCCGCGACATTGTTCCAACCTATAAATAAGAAACAAATTGAAATAATCGACAAAATTAGAAACATAGATCCGCCCCCAGTCGCCAAGGAGATAAATGAGGCTGCTTTAAAAGCGGCTTTTAATTTTCAAGGTTTGTCAGTAACAATGTTGCAAATATCTAATAGCACAAATAATTCACAAATAAAAATACCAGCCAAAGAAGGAACAATATTTCTTAAGCGGGCTAATGACTCAGCCGTTGCTTTTAAAAAGAAGATACAGCGGTTCCGCTAGTCTCTTTAAATTAACAATAAATTCGGCCTTTATAGTTTCTTCATAGCCTGCTGTGCCACGGATTTTGCTATTTTTAGCGCCTGTTCCTTATCGCCGGCATTGCTTAATGAGACTATAATCTCATAGTGATTCTTCCAAAAAACAATGAGTTGAAAAGGGGTCGTAAAATACTCTGCCATGTCACCTATGCCTTTGATTTCTTTCGCTTTTCCATTTAAAGTTTTCGGGTTCATATACTCTGTAGAATCATATTTAATCAATAAACCTATCGACTTTAAATCTTGATTTTTAGTGGAATAATTACAACCAGACATGGTCACATCGGAATTATGAGTATTTATATCACTATTAGCATTATGCTTCATGGGTTGACCCATTAATTCATCGAGTTTGGCCGCCGCCAGTATAGCGCAAGCGTCTATTTTTGGCGGTGTCAACGACGGTCTTCTTATTCGTAGAATTTGAAGAGTTTTTTGGTGACTTGGTATTACTGCTTGAACCGCAGCCCGTAAGAAGAACGGAAATAAGTAATAGAATCACTACCGGTAACAATGCTAAAATAGTTGTTTTTCTCTCTTTTATAAAACCTCGCTTTATTCTCATTGTTCGCTAACCTTTTCTACGGTTCCCGATATCTGACAATAACAATATGTTCTTTATTAGTCTTTATAGCAAGCGGTAGGGTTTTATAAATTTAAGCAATATTACCAATTAGTGATGAGTGTTCAGTTGATAGCTCGTCTAAATCATTATTAATATAAACGGATAACAAAGCCTTTATTTCATCAAGCGTGTAATTCCGCTTAGCTTTAACTACAATCAATGGCAATCCTGCTGATGAACAAGCGAAATTAAGGAATTCATCTCGTTCGCGTCTCTTTTTTGATTGATGAGATTTATCATTAAGTTCTATGGCGCAGATAATCGAGGAGTCGTTTTTATTGCAAAGCACAAAATCAAAATGTTTACTGGATATTTTATTGAACGCGCCTTGATGAGGGCTAGGTGATAAACCTTTCTTAACTTTAATGACATCACAAATTCTTGTCTTGCTGAATACAATTGTTTTATTGGCAACAACATTAACCAGAGCCTTATAAAAAGATAATTCAGCCGGGCTTAAAAGAGTTGTTATTTTTTCATACGGCCGATCCGGTTTAGATTTTCCGGAGCGGTGCTGAGTTTGCGATAAAACAATTATTGCTACGATAGCCAATAGAACAATTAAAAACATCCAAGACATTATTTTCTCCTTATATTTTCAATTTAAAATCATTATATGGTATGTAATACGTTTATCGGAATAAAAGGAAATTTGATAAAATAGCGGCCTGATAGTTCACGTTGCGATGGGGCAGGGCGCTGCCCAGAGGCTGATGAATGATTTTCGGCTAAAGTAAAATGTTTGCCGCTTTTTCTGGAACCACAATAGAGTTCGTAAACGATATTATTACGCACGAACTCGTACATTTTGACCGGGTCTTCGTTTAGTTTGTTTGTCATTCAATAAGCTAGATAATAAATTTGTGGTATCATTAATTTAATGAAAATAATATATTTCTCGCGGCACGCTAACGACCAGATGGCAGACCGTGGCGCGACACAAGCTGATATAATCAAAGCGATTCGCAATGGTGAGCAGTGTCAGGCGAAAAAAGGCCGTCTTAGTTTTCGTAAAAATTTTCCTTTTTCCAAGATGTGGAAAGGCAAAAGATATGAAACTAAGCAGGTAGTACCAATTATTGCGGAAGAAGAAGATAGATTTATTGTCGTAACCGTATTTGTATATTATTTTGGAGGTAAAGATGAAGATAAAATATGATTCTGAGGTTGACGCGGCATATATATCATTTAAAGAGGGGCCGGCCCAGGTATCGACTATTCGGTTGACGGAAGATATTGCCGTTGATATTGGTCCGGGTGAAGAAGTTCTCGGCATAGAAATACTAGATGCATCACAGCATCTTGATTTAAGTAAGAAAAAACCAACAATTAAACTTGAGAATTTAAGCTCCGCTTAAACCAATTGTGTAGCTTAAAAGATCAATAGAAGATTAGCTTGGTTGATGTCGTTGCCGCCTTTTTGAGTATTAGACCGGATCCACACCTTTTTTACGCTTACTCCCAAGATATGGCACCGGTATTAAAACAATTTGTCTCTTGAGCACCTTTGCGTGAGCCGTAATAGGGTTCGTAAACGATATTATTACGCACGAACTCATACATCTTGACCGGGTCTTTATTTAGTTTATTTGCCGGCACTTTAATGGCCGCTGTTTGGCTGATATCGATGGTGGTGGCCAGATCGGCGGGTACCTAAAATTATAGAATGATATTGAGATAGTTTTAAATCACAATTTTTGCTAATATAGAATAAAATTGGAGGTATTAAAAATGGCATATAAAGTAAGCGTTGTAATTGAAAAAGATGAGTATGGATACTATGCTTATGTTCCGGAATTAGATGGATGCCAGACTCAAGGTAAGACAATCGAAGAAGTAACATCAAACATTAAAGAGGCAACCGAACTTTTTTTTGAGATATTATCCGAAGAAGAAATTAAAGAAGTGACAAGCAGGGAAATTTTGACAACCACCCTAGAAATTCAAGTTGCCTAGACTTCCCAAGCTTACTTCTCAGGAGGCGGAATCAATGCTCCTGAAAGATGGTTATAAGTTAATCAGAACTAAAGGTAGCCACAGGATTTATATCAAAAAAACAAGGCGCATAGTAATCCCTTTTCATTCAGGCAGAATGCTGCATCCAAAGATAGTCAAACAAGTCATCAAGGCTTTAGATTAATAAATATTAAAAGGCACGGTTGGTCGTGGATTCCCGATCGGGGTCGGGAATGACAAACATAAGGTGGTCGGGAATGACAGCAAAAATAATCACTATTCATTTACAACCTATATATTGTATGCTATTTATAATTCATACATAAATCTGGTAAAGGTTAAAATGAAATGTCCATATTGCGGTTATATCAACAGTAAAGTAACTGATTCGCGGCCGACGGAATCGTCGGACGCCATCCGGCGGCGGCGGGAATGCTTGGATTGCGGCAAACGTTTTACTACCTTTGAGCGTTTGGAAGATACTCCGATAATCGTGGTTAAAAAGAACGGGGGCAGAGAACCGTTCAATCGGCAGAAGCTGCTTAATGGTTTGCGGCGGGCGATTGTAAAACGCCGTATTTCAGAAGACCAGATAGATCAGCTGGTTTCTGATATTGAATTTGAATTAAAAAATAATTTTATATACGAGATCAATTCTGATAAATTGGGTGGGATGGTACTGAAAAAGCTGAGACAGTTGGACAGAGTCGCGTATATTCGTTTTGCTTCCGTATATCGCAATTTCCAAGATATCAATGAATTTACCTCGGAGCTAGCAAAAATACAGCCTATAAAAGATCTTAGGAAGAAAAGTTGAAAATTAAATTAAAGAAATTAGATAAAACTCTTAATATACCCAAACAAGCTCACGATGGCGATGCCGGCTATGATCTTATCAGCGCCATAGATACGACGATATTACCGGGTGAGCGAAAGTTGATTCCAACCGGCATAGCGCTCCAGATACCGGACGGCTATGGCGGTTTTGTTCAGCCCAGGTCGGGACTAGCCATTAAACACGGTATCAGTTTGGTAAATACACCGGGGCTGATAGATTCCAGTTATCGCGGTGAGATAAAAGTGATAATGATAAACTTGGATAAGAGCGAATCATTTTCTATTAACCGCGGTGATAAAATCGCGCAGCTGGTCATTCAAAAAGTAGCGGACTGCCAATTTGAGGAAGTTGATGAGCTAAGCGTTACTGAGCGCGGCAGCAGTGGCTTTGGCAGTACTGGACGATAGGAGCCTGTCTTTGACGTTGTTGGTTCACATAATACAAATATTATTATTTTATTAAACATATTGCTGCCTGGTCATATTAACATTTTGGGCCCGATAATATATATTATGTTAACTACAAAAAAGAAAATCAACGCAAAAAAGAATTATTCCCCGGAAAGCTGCTTAAAACTAACTGCTTAAAGTGATGACCACCAGACGTCATTGTCGATAACACATAAAAAAAGTAAAGGCCAAGCCCTATAGGCGCAAAAAACGCGGCCTTGACTTTTTTTGTGCATTATCATTTTGCCAGTTACGTGGTCATCAAAAAAAATACAAGTACCAAAACCCTCGAGCCGACTTTTTTAATGCCTTAAAATTGATTTCTCGAACTTTCCTTTTTAGTAAAACATAAAAAAGCCGATAATAACAATATGTATAAAATCGGACATAAATATTTAATTAAAAAATATCCATACTTTGGAAAAATAATATATTTCGACCCACGATATAGACTATTTACATTAAGAATATTTGGTAAAATATTCTATATATCAAATGATGATATACTATTAAAATTAGTATAAATAAAAGAAAATCAAATAAGAATAATATTCCAAATAGAAAAAGACGTCATAGAATTTTAATGAGGCTGCTGCCTATAACGGCTTTTATATTATTTATTTCGCTTCACTATATAAATTAATTTATTATCGCGAGAGGAATACCTGTAAAGATTGACAACAAAGATATTAGAATCGGCCCGTTGTCATTTGCTGTTTTAATGAGCTGATTCTTAACCTTGCCTAACTCAGCTAGTATATTTGTTTTACCGTTTGAGTTATAAACTAAAGTTCCCACTGTATATGTATTGTTAGTGTTGTCATACACTCCATAATCCTGACCGATTACAGGATTGGCAATTTGTAAAAAACCGTTCTCTTGCCAAAATCTGATTTTTTTAACATTTGAAAAATCATATCCGACCAGCCCGTTTTCCGTATCGTCGGCCCATAAATCAAGCTTTGTATCATTTTTATAGAGAGTGTATTCCGCCCAATCCGTATAATTGGTACCGTCAAATGAATAATCCACGTATAAATCTTTACCAACATCTAAGGTATTATTTACTTGAAATGTCATTATTCCATTGATAACGTCTACGGTTGGATTTATAAAAGTCAAACCGCCTGTCTTAACGTAATTGCTACCGGGAAAAGTATTGTATGTCAGGTTTACGGTTGTTGTCGCCGTATCATAATTCAACCTGAAATAGCGTCCGATGTTCCAGGTGTCGATGGCTTTATATTGGACAGTCCAGCTAGTCTCATTGGATTGAACCTGTGTTTTGCTGGCTATTGTAATGCCCAGCATCGATTGACTTGTATCACTGGGATTATCAATAAAACTACCGGTTATTCCCAGGATGTTATTATCATTATTCTTGTCAACCGTGATGCTGAATATTCCCGAGGTTTTATCGTAATTGATATTTTTAATGATTGGATCGGCTAAGGCGATTCCGGTAGTTAATAATAATAAAATAATTATTAATGTTAAAATTATTTCTACCCTATAGTCTTTTATCATTAGGACGCCTTAAGCAAAGTGGTTGGCCTTAGTTATATAGCCGTTATTTATCTAATAGTTTAATGTAAAAGGGCTGTGTGGTCAACTAGGGACCATCACTAATCTTTTGTATAAGCAGCCATTTTTTTAAAACACCGACTAACCCGTCTTCAAGCCATACGTCAAATGAAGATGCAAATATTTCATCATAAAACTTTCTTTTTCTTGGATTACTGAGTACGGCGTAGGCTTCATTAATCACTCTCATCCTCTCGTTCCATGCTTCCGCGTCTCCCGTATGACGGTCGGGATGATACTTTTTAGCTAATGTTTTATAAGCTTTTTCAATAACCTCCGACGAGGCCGCCGGATCCACTTCTAAGATTTTATAAAAATTATTCATCACTATTACCATTGTTTAGTTTGCATAAAAACTTATTTTTTTATATAATAAATATATCTTAGCAAGTTTGCCGGGATTAGTCTTCGGTAACCACAGGGTGGTTTAACCCGCTAAGAAAAGCCCCTGGGAGTGGTAAACACTAATGGGGGCTTTGACCTTAAATTAAGCTTAACATAAGCTTTTAATTTTTAAGTCCTTTGTTTATGAAGCCGATAATGCTATTAAAGAGACCCTGGAAGATTGTTAGACTCCCTATAGTGAGTGACGCAACCGTTAAGAGAGTTCCAGGGTCTTTGTCTTATTCAAGTCGATCTGCCGTAATCATCGTCAAGCCGATGAATATCATCTTCAATACAATAACCAAAAGCTATCTCTAAAACTCTGACTTCTGCCCCTTTAGATATCAGACGATGTAATTGCTTTGAGGGAATAAAAAATTCCTCACCTTGTTTGGCATCATGCATCTCATCACCTAACTGAACTTTAATGCCTTCATCTAAAATAATCCAGTGATCGCTTCTTAAATTATGCCAATGCAGGCTTGTCTCCTGTCCCGGTTCAATTACTATCAATCTAACTGAACAGTTTTGGTTTGACGCGTATTGTTTATAATGTCCCCATGGTTTATCAACCAGCATTATTTATCTCATCATAATAGTTTTAACCATCAATCAACTTAACCAGGTTAGCCATTTCTATAGCCGACATAGCCGCCTGCCATCCTTTATTTCCTGACTTAACGCCGGCTCTTTCAATAGCTTGTTCGGTATTATCGGCGGTAATTAACCCGAATAAGATCGGTAAACCGCTGTGCCTGGAAACCACCGCTATTCCCCGCGCCGTTTCCCTGCAAATATAATCAAAATGCGGTGTAGCTCCCCTGATGACAACGCCGAGACAAACTATGGCGTCATATCTGGCTCTTTTAGCCATTTTTCCTGCAATCAATGGTATTTCAAACGCACCCGGCACCCGGGCGACATCTATATTTTTTTCTTTGACTCCATGGCGAAGCAAGGCATCCATCGCCCCTGCGAGTAATTCTTTACTGAGAAATCCATTGAATCGGCTCACGACTAAGCCGAATTTCAAATCCTCGGCTATGAGATCGCCTTCATAACTATTCGCCAATTATCTACTCCTTTATCTCTTCTTCTATGTATGTATCCAAGTTAGTAATTATATGCGATAATTTTTCTCTCTTAGTTGTAAGATAATTAATATTATTGACATTAGGTTCGATTTCAATAGGAACTCTCTCCGTAACCTGCAGCCCATAGCCTTTAATACCGACAATTTTAAAGGGGTTGTTAGTCATTAACCTCATAGAAGTAATCCCGAGATCGACCAATATCTGCGCGCCTATGCCATATTCTCTCAAATCAGCGTCAAAACCCAACTTTTCATTCGCTTGAACGGTATCCAGACCCTCTTCCTGCAACTTATAGGCTTTTAATTTATTCATCAGGCCAATGCCGCGACCTTCATGACCAATAATGTAGAGAAATACACCTTCACCACGCGCGTCTATTATTTGTAAGGCTTTCTCCAGTTGTGGTCCGCAATCACATCTTAGTGAGTGAAAGACATCCCCGGTCAAGCATTCTGAGTGCACGCGCACCAAAACATCTTTCTTACCACTGACTTCCCCTTTAACCAAAGCTACATGCTGACGACCATCTATCAAGCTTTTATATCCCACCGCTTTAAATAAGCCGTATCGAGTCGGTAGATTAATTTCACCGACTTTTTCTACTAATTTTTCCGTCTGACGTCTGTATTTAATTAAATCCGCAATGGTTATCATCTTCAAGTTAAACATAGCGGCTATCTTCTCCAGCTGAGGAACCCGGGCCATAGTTCCGTCTTCGTTCATAATTTCACAGATTACTCCAGTGGGATGCAAGCCTGCCAGTTTAGCTATGTCAACCGCCGTTTCCGTGTGCCCGGCTCTCTGCAACACACCGCCCGGCTTGGCTCTGAGGGGAAAAACATGGCCGGGTCGAGAAAAGTCTTCCGCCTTCGCTTCATCATTGATTAAGGTTAGTATCGTAGCCGCTCTATCATGAGCTGATATTCCTGTTGTAATCTTATATTTAGCACCGATAGATACTGAAAAAGCGGTTTCATTTGTTGAGGTGTTGTCACTGTCCGCGACCATCGGGGGGATTTTAAGCTTATTAAGTAGTTGCGTCTCACAGGGTACGCACAGTAATCCCCTACCATTACGAATCATAAAGTTTACCGTCTCAGGGGTGATTTTTTCCGCCGCTATAACAAAATCACCTTCATTTTCTCTCTCATGGTATTACGCGGAGAGTTTGCTCACTTCGGAACGGGGGCTTACGACGGAGCGGTTACGGCCGCCGTGCTTCGCCGAATAAAGCGCCTCGTCGGACCTTTTAATCGTCCGGTTGTAATCCGGATGGCCGTCATGGATGGCGATGCCGACGCTGGTGGTTATATCGAGACTCTTGCCGGCTCCAATATTAAAAGTCGTATCGGCAATGATCTTGCGGGCGTTTTCCGCTATGGAAAATGCCGCGTCTTCGACGACATCTCCCAAAACGACGAGAAATTCCTCGCCCCCAAAACGGAAAATGTAATCATTGGCCCGAACATTATGGGCCAGGATTTCGGCAAATTGCCTCAACACCATATCGCCCGCATCGTGACCATGAGTGTCATTGACGTTTTTGAAATGATCGATATCGAACAGAAGGATTCCAAAGGGCGATTCGTGCTTGGTGCTGAGTTCCGTTTCGTGCTGGATTACGGTCGGCAGGAAACGACGGTTGAACAATCGGGTCAGGGTATCGAGCCCGCTTAGATCGGAAGAGCACACGTCTGAACTCCAGTCACACTGATATACCTCGTATGCCGTCTTCTGCTTGAAAACAAAATTTTTTCTTTTTCTTTTATCCTGTTAATTACTGATTGCACACGTACTTACTACCGTCTCATTGGTTTCACTCTTTTTTCTTTCCC
>CAJVYJ010000057.1 GCA_913009475.1 uncultured Actinomycetes bacterium
ACAGTGGAAGCAGGCGGAAATAATTTAGTTTTTATATTTTTTAGTTTTTTTATTTTTTTTTTTCAAGCAGAAGACGGCATACGAGATATATCAGTGTGACTGGAGTTCAGACGTGTGCTCTTCCGATCTTGATTCCATAACTGACGCCGGTATGGCCGCGGTGGTCAACTGTTTCTTTATGGTCGGCGACAACATTAAAAGTGATGATTTAAAAGCGGAAAGAATATCGGCGACTAATATCTATTTAAGCGAGAGGAAAATGGGACTGGGCTGGGTGGAAGTAGCTGGACTGATACTTGACCGATAGAAAATTATCTCTGTTCTACCGATACGGTTTCCGGCAATTCCTCCATAAAACTTTTCTGGGGTAGTTGTTCCAGAAGTTCAGAGATAGGCACTATTTCAAAACCCTTGGCTTGCAACTCATCAATTATTAAAGGCAAAGCTTTAACGGTATTATCACGCCTCGCTCCTTCACTTTTTATCAAGCCGCCGCTATCGTGGAATAAGATGATGCCGCCGTTATGCGCGTAATAACGCACTCGTCTAAGCATCCGAGCGGGCGATAACCCACTCCAATCAGCAGCGCTGACTGTCCAGAGTACAATTCTATAACCCAACTCATCGACTATTATCTTGCGGACCGTATTGCTGAAAATTCCGCGAGGCGGACGAAAGAGTACAGTCTTAATACCCAACACTCGCCTGATGACCTCATCTGTCTGATTAAGTTCTTTTAGCAACGTTTTTCTAGTTGTCGGCACCAGGTCCCGATGAGAATAAGTGTGATTACCGACTTCATGACCCTCCATGTAAACACGGCGAGCGATTTCCGGATATTTCTCAATATGACGACCCACCATAAAAAATGAGGCTGTTACCTGTTTTTCCTTAAGAATATCAAGAATTTTAGGGGTATATTCAGGATGAGGACCGTCATCAAAGGTCAACGCTATTTTAGGATGATTGGAACCACGCCGGATAATCCCGCTCTGCGGCCCAATGCCGTGATATTCATAATAGCTGATAAAAGCTAATAAAAAGAGTGCAGCAATAGATAAAAAGGTCGGCAGCCGTAAATTAAATATATGCCATTCATCTAAGACCCAACTAAACTCGCTGAACTTCAATATTTCCAAAGTTATGAAGTATAGCCCTAATAAAAACAGTAAAGCAGGCGAAAATCTCCGATTAAACCGCCGCAAAAATTATCACCTCTCGCTGATTGCAGACCTTATGATTAAAAAAATATTCCAGCACTTCCAGTATTTCCGGCATCAGCATAGATTTTACGAGCATCTCCTATAAAGGCCGCGTATATTTCGTTTAAATAGTTTATAATATTTTTCAGATTCCTTAACACCAAACTGTATAAGCAATCTAGTTTTTATTCTGTTAATATTGTACCCCTAAGCGAAAAAAAAGAAAGATTAATTTTGAAAGAGACCTATGAATGAAAAAGTTTCAGCTTGGCATACAAACTCAATAGAAGAGATAGAAACAATTTGGCAATCTTCGATTGTGACCGGCTTATCACAGGCCGATATTAAGCAGCGCCAAGAAGATTTCGGTCTTAATTCGATTGAAGAACGCCGAGCTGTTTCACCGTTAAAACTTTTCTTATCACAATTTAATGATTTTATGATCTGGGTCTTGCTGGCGGCGCTGATTATATCAAGCGTTATTTTAAGAGAAATAATTGACGCTTTGGCCATCGGCGCTATCTTACTCTTGAATGCCGCTCTGGGCTTCAGACAAGAGTACCGGGCGGAGCAAGCTTTAAAAGCTTTAAAAGAGTTGGCCGCTCCTAACGCTATGGTCTTGCGGGACGGCGCGGAGATAGAATTAAATTCCACAGAACTTGTCCCGGGAGATATCATTTTCTTAAGCGCGGGCGACCGGGTCCCGGCTGATTGTCGCCTAATCGAGGATGTCCTATTAAAAATCGACGAATCTACTCTAACAGGCGAATCCCGCTCAGTAAGTAAAAGCTCGGAACTATTACTTGATGAAAGTCTGCCGCTAAGCGAAAGGAGAAATATGGCTTTCGCCGGTACTACTGTTACCAAAGGCAGAGCCAAAGCCATAGTAACATCTACAGGCGATAATACGGAAATGGGTAAAATCGCTAAGTTGATTCAAACACCGGAAGAGCCGACGCCGCTGCAGATAGAGTTAAAACGTGTTGGGAAAATTTTGGCCATCGGCGCGTTGGCGGTTAGCGTTTTTGTCTTTATCTTTGGAGCCATAGTGCGAGGATTTCCCATTGGTGAGATTTTTTTGGTGGCCGTAAGTTTAGCGGTAGCATCGATTCCTGAAGGCCTGCCGGCAATAGTTACCATGGCTCTATCATTAGGAGTACAGGATATGGCCAGACGTCACGCTATTATCAGAAAACTGCACGCAGTGGAAACTTTGGGTTCAGCTGATTTTATCTGTACTGACAAAACCGGTACTATAACTGAAAACCGCATGACGGTAAATAAGATATTTACGAACAAATCCACGCTGGAAATTAAGGGAAGCAATAATAACAATCTTAATAAGCCCGTCTCCGAACTGCTGCGCGTAGCCCAGCTTTGCAACGACACGCGATTCGGTAAAGATAGAGCGCTTTTAGGTGACCCGACGGAAACAGCTCTATTTCAGGCAGCCTTAGATTTAGGTATGGATGTTCAACAAACACAACGCCAATATCCGCGCCTGGGAGAAATTCCTTTTGATTCCCAACGAAAAATGATGACGACTTTCCATAAACTCGGTGATGATATTTATGCTTTAGTAAAGGGAGCCCCGGAAATTATTTTAGCTAATAGCAGCCGACTGCTTACGGTCGAAGGTGAAGACTCACTATCCGCCTCAGACCTGGAAATTTTTCAGAAGTCAAATAGGGATTCAGCGGAAAACGGCTACCGCGTGCTGGCTTTCGCGCGCCGGCGCTTTTCGCAATTACCAACTGACATAGAATCGAAAACTATAGAGAAAGACCTGACGTTTATTGGTTTCGTGGCCATAAATGATCCGCCCCGAGAAACGGTTAAAGACGCGATAGCGGCATGCAAACGCGCCGGTATCAAAGTAGCCATGATCACCGGGGATAATCTTTTAACGGCAAGAAATATCGCCGAGCAAGTCGGGCTGGCCGGCGACCGCTCATTAAACGGCATCGAGCTTGAGGCCATGAGTGAAGCTGAACTTAGCCGAGAGGTAGAAGATATTACTGTCTATGCGCGTGTCGCTCCGGTTGATAAAGTAAAAATTGTCAGCGCCCTTAAATCATTAAACCACGTAGTGGCCATGACCGGCGACGGCATCAATGACGCACCGGCCCTAAAGCGGGCCGACATCGGCATAGCTATGGGTAAAATCGGGACCGATGTCGCACGGGAGGCGGCGGAAATGGTACTGACGGATGACAATTTCGCCACTATAGTATCGGCGGTTAGCTACGGTCGGCATGTATTCGATAATTTGAAAAAAACAATTTTATTCTTAATTTCATGCAATATCAGCGAGGTACTTGTACTTTTTATTGCCATGATGATACCTAATTTGCCGTTGCCGCTTTTGCCGGTTCAAATTTTATGGATAAACCTAGTTACAGACGGCCCGCCGGCGCTGGCACTCGGAATCGACCCTTTAACCGAAGACCCGATGACACGCCCGCCGCGCCCTCGCGACCAAGGGGTATTGACCGGTGAGATAAAACGGCTATTTTGGCAAGGAACAGCTATAACTATCGGGGTATTATTTGTATTCTTTTGGTCTCTATATATATTAAAAACAAGCGTGGTTACGGCTAGAACAGCCGTATTCACAACTATGGTCCTGGGCCAGCTTTTACACTCCCTTAACTTTCGCTCTGAAAAAGTCTCCGTCTTCAGCCTGGAAACCTTTAAAAATAAATTCTTAATCGGCGCTATTATCGTGTCTCTTGCCCTTCAGCTTGCATTAATATATCTGCCCGGAGTAGAAAAGGTCTTTCGCACGGCGCCACTTGATTTAAAGGCTATGGTTCTGGTTATAATCGGCGCCGTCATCCCCTTACTTTTGACCGATATCTCTAAGAGATTAAGAAACAGGCATACCTAAGCCCCCTATATAAACCTTACTTTATAAATAATATAATATCTATATAACTCGAGGTTGACATTGATGATAATATTTATAATAATCTACATACCCCTAGATTAAGAAATGGGGTCAGATCTTCAATCTTGACAATTTAGTAACGGAAGACGTATGACCAAAATTAAAGACTACCTTTCCATTCTCTAACCACCCTTTGGGTATAGGGAGGACTTAGACGGACTTTAACATATATATTGCTGGGCCGTAGATTCCCGATCGGGGTCGGGAATGACAGGGGGAGGGGAGAGCGTAGCGGGTCGAGGGTAGATAGAAGCGCAATGGTCAGGAATGGAAGGCTTGAGAGTTTAGGAACTGACGCTTCTTGTCATTCTCAGCTTGACTGGGAATCCAGGTAAAGAAGCGCACTGGATATAAGAATATGTTTGGCCGTGGATTCCCGATCGGAGTCGGGAATGACAGTGGGAGGATAGAGCGTAGAGGGGAGAGGGTAGATAAAAGTGCAAGGGTCGGGGATGACAGCATGCAATGGTCAGGAATGATAAGCATAAGGTGGATCGGAAATAACTCTGCTATGGAAAGCGCGGAAATGATAAACAAGAAAATCACATATAAAAAACGTGCCGGTTTTAGGATAAATGTATACAATATTTAGTTGTTAAGCAGTCTAATTTTACAATTGCGGAGCGTAACTAGCGAGGAAACGATGCTCCTGGGAAGGATAATTCATGAATTCGTATGAGAAAGATAAAGCAAATTTAATTACCCGCTTAAAAAGAATAGAGGGCCAAACTCGCGGCCTGCAACGTATGATCGAGGAAGATAAGTATTGCATCGATATATTGACTCAAGTTTCTTCCGTGCTGGCGGCCACAAAAAAGGTCGGCTTGATAATATTGGATGATCATATCAAAGGATGCGTCAGAGACGCCGTCATTCGAGATAATGGCGAGGCTTATATTCAAGAGCTTATCGGAGTACTGGAGCGATTTATAAAATAATATTAATTTTTAAGCGCTTTTTTGATGAGCTTTAGTCGTAATCGCACCGGCTGAGAGAGCGTTCCGCGCCCGATTTATGTCTTCACAAAGAAACACATACTCCGTCAAGCGTGACAATTTTAGCAATCGCTCAATATTGCTATTGGGATTGACTAGGGCGATCCTATGAAATCCAAGACGTTTTCCGGTATATACAAGAAGCCTGATACCACCTGTATTATCCATAAAAACAACATTGCTCAAATCAAAAATTATCGGGCACCACTTGATTTTAAGAAAAAAGTTTATATAATTTTTCAGCAAATGATAAGCGGCAAAATCAATCTCCCCACTGAGCTTGATTAAGCCTAAACCGTATTGATAACTAAATTTCGCTTCGCCTGTATTGAACTTGATTACTTCTTTCATAGTAGTAATAAAATTCCCAAATCTTACAGTTTAAAACAAGCCGATTAACCACTTGCCTAATAGTTTCAGACTAAATCTTCACGAGCGGAGCTTGTCTCCGGCGACTACAATATAATATTTTAAAAAAGTCAAAAGTCCGGAGTAATGAAAAATAGAAAGCGCAATAAGATACTCAACACCCCCACCCCAGCCCTCCCCCGTCCAGGGGGAGGGGGGAATTCCGGGCGGAGATAAGGTCCTCTACGCTAATTTAAGACAAGGAGTGTTTCAACGATGTTGGCACAGAAGGCCCCGTGTTCGGCAGGCGCTGGCGGCTTTGTTTCTTCCAATCTCCTAAGAAGATGCCGCTGTCGGAAAATTCAATGTAGGTAGCGTGTTTTATCCAACAACCCGAATTAATATATAATTTATCGGGCGCGTACTCTTTGAATAGAGGCCGGTGGGTATGGCCAAAGGTGACAATATCGGGGGTTCTCGACGTTCTTCTCTTTTTATCTTTACCGAGCAGGATTTTTTTAGCTCCGACCTCGTATTCGCCGTAGTCACCTTTATACCCTTCGGAAGCGGGGGTGATGGCAAATTTATAACGCGACGATTGCAAAGTATTAAACGCGTAACCCAGCTCATCACCTAGATGCGGGTTGAATCGCAATCCCAATCCGAGCAGACGCGAACCTAAATTATAAAGCCAGGGTATGCGGCGGTAATATCTGTCAAAAAGATGGCCGTGTTCTATGTGGACCAAACGCCGGCCGATTTCGATATCGATCCGGGGGTAGAGAATATTTACCAGTTCGCTGGTGACAACGAAATTTTGTAATAAGATATCGTGGTTGCCGACTATATACCAGATTTTAAAGTCAGACTTAGCCAGCTCGAATATTTTAGATAAAATTCCGTTAAAATCAATTAATATCTTGGCCGGCGGCCCTTGTTGAAAATCAAGAAAATCTCCGTTGATGATTAAACCCGTAGCTTCTTTCTTGACATAATCCAAGAAAGACATCAATAATTTTTCGTTATCGAATTGGGGGTTGCCGATATGGATATCCGAGATAAGAAATACGCGTTCAGACATATAGTTACTCCTTTATATCTCTCTGCGTCCTGCGAGAGCACAGCTAAGCGTTAACTCATCGGCGTATTCCAGCTCACCTCCCACCGGTATACCGCTGGCAATGCGGCTGGTCTTAATATTAAAGGGTTTTAACAACTTGGCGATATACATCGCTGTTTGCTCGCCCTCAATATTTGGATTGGTAGCCAGCACTATCTCTTTAATAGTAGTATTTTTTAAGCGCTTAAGTAACTGAGCGATTTTAAGCTGCTCAGGGCCGATGCCGTCTATGGGAGCGATTGTGCCTTGAAGCACATGATAAAGACCGTGATATTGGTGGGTTTTCTCAATGGCCACGATATCCTTAGCGTCTTCAACTACACAGATAAGGTCGCGGTTACGTTTAGGGTCTTGGCAGATGGGGCAGAGCTCATCGTTGGCGAAATTAAAACAGTCGCGGCAAAAATGAATGCCGGATTTAGCCTTAACCAGCGCTCGCGCTAAGTTTTCAGCGTTTTCAATTGAGCTCTCCAGAATAAAAAACGCCAACCGCTGGGCGGTTTTAGGGCCGATCCCCGGCAATTTTACTAATTCATTTATAAGATTGTTAAGTGGTTTTGAATAGTATGACATCTATACTCACAGTTACTTTCCCGTTTGCGTTAACTCTATTTCTTCCCCCTTTTTCAAAGGTGGCTTAGAGGAAAACCCTTACCCCTGCATTTACAATCCCGGAATCCCCAGCCCCGCGGTCAATCCGCCCATCTTTTTATTGGCCAGCTCTTGCGATTGGCGCAGCGCTTCATTGACGGCCGCTGTTACCATATCCTGCAACATATCTATGTCGTTCGGGTCAACCGCCTCCGGGTCGATGGTAATCGATAAAACTTGCTGCTGCCCGTTTACCGTCGCTTTTACCATGCCGCCCCCGGCACTGGCTTCTACTTGCTCACCGGCGAGGTCTTCCTGTACACGCGCCATTTCCGCCTGCATTTTTTTCATTTGTTTCATCATCTTTCCGTACTGCTTCCCCATAATTTCCTCCTAGTCGTTATTCCGTGTCGTTTTTCTCGCTGACTATCTCAGCGCCAAAACTATTTTTAATTAAGCCTAAGGTCAAATTTTCATCATCAACAGCGTCGTCGGCTTCAATCAGCGCGCTCGCCGGACTCTCGGTTGCCGCCGGTTTAACCTTATTTTTATTTGTCTCCGCTCCCACTGTGATAACTAAATTTAAATCCTTACCCAGTATATTCTTGAGCGCGGTTTTGAGCGCGGCTGTTTTGGTGGGTTTCTTTAAGAGTTCTTGGCGCCAATCAGTACCCGCATCAATAATAAATTTGCCGTTATCCACGGATATCGGCCGGCATTCCATTAGAATAGCATGCGTAGGCAAGCTAAGCCCTTTTATTTTCGCCATTATAGTCGGCCAAAATCTTTCAACCTCTCTTAAACTCATATTGCCGGCGGACGTGGCCCGCGATTTATTTATAACTTTTTTAGGCGTAATTTTTTCATCGTCGGTGACCACTTTCGCCGGAGCTATTTTTTTCACGGTCACTTTTTTTGTTTCTCGCGGGGCCGGGATGACGGAGATATGGCTATTGTCCAATTGTCTCTCCAGCTTTTCCAAACGTTCCCGCAGCGCGTCAGTATCATCATCCGCTGCTGGTGTCATCAACTTTACGCAGGACATTTCCAAGATAAATTGCGGGTCGCTGATATTTTTCATTTCAGTTAAAGCTTGGCTGAATATATTTAGCAGCCGCCGCGTTTGTGCTTTACTAAGATTTTTCGCGTGTACTTTTAAGGTCTCGATTTCTTCAGTGGTCGCGTTGATGAGTTTATCGGCGCCGCCATTTTGAATAATAAAGATATTGCGCCCGTAATCGACTAATTCTTTTGTAAATTGGCGCAGGTTAACACCTTCGACTATCAGGTCATTGGTAAAGGTAAATATCTCTCCCGCCGCGCCGCTGATAATGATATCGATCAATCGGTTAATTTTTTCGCCCGCGACTAAACCCAGCAGTCCGATTACGTCAGTCGCCTTTATCTCTTTACTGGTATAGGAAGCCAGCTGGTCAAGAATACCCAGCCCGTCACGGAGCCCGCCTCTGGCCTCTTTGGCAATCAATTCAAAAGCCTCGTCTTCGACCTTGATTTTTTCCGCTTTAGCTACTTTTTTTAACTGTTTTACCAAGTCGGAAAATAATATTGGGCGAAAATCAAAGCGTTGGCACCGGGAAATGATGGTCGGCAAGACCTTACTTGGTTCCGTGGTAGCGAGAATAAAAATAATATGAGCGGGTGGTTCTTCAAGCAGTTTCAGGAGAGCGTTAAAAGCTTCATTCGTCAACATGTGGACTTCATCGATGATGTATACTTTTTTCGGGCCCTCGCTGGGAACAAAATTAACTTTCTCACGCAGATCTCTTATTTCATCGATACCGCGATTGGAAGCGGCGTCTATCTCAAAGACATCAAGCGACGAACCATCGCTTATGCGTAAGCAGCTGTTGCATTTTTGGCAGGGCTTGGAAGTCGGCCCTTCTTGGCAGTTGGCGGCTTTGGCCAGAATCTTAGCGGTGCTGGTTTTGCCGGTGCCCCTGGGGCCGGTGAATAGATACGCGTGGGAAACGCGATTATTATCAACGGCGTTGGCCAGAGTGCGCGCCACGTGTTCTTGGCCGATCAACTCGGCAAATGATTGTGGGCGCCATTTTCGATATAATGATATATAAGCCAATTCGCGTCATTATCCTTTATCTCGTTTTGCTCGAAATTGTAAAATTTAAACTGTTAATATCAAATTGCAAAATCAATTATACCGCAATCTCCCCTGACCCCTCTTGTTCGAGGAGAAACCACGCTTCTTCTTCCCCCTTTTTCAAAGGGACTGAGGGGGATTTAGTGCATTTTTATCTCATACTCTTTCATTTTTAGAATTTTATCAGAGCAAGCTCTGATGCTACGCATGTTCCACTTTCACGGTTAAAGCCGGCTCCGCGGCTATATGTTTTACACTTTTACCGCTGTCATCCTCGACCTGATCGGGAATCCACGGCCAACTGCGCCTTTTAATGTTTTACGTACTCTGGTTTCAATGCACCTCTTTATCTGGATTCCCAGTCAAGCTGAGAATGACAAGCGTAAGAGAACTGAGAATGACAAAAAGCGTCAGTTTCTGCTCACCCTTCCTCCGTAACTCCGGAACTCAAAATAAATGACCGCGCACCCGCCCTTGGCTACTGCTTCGAAGCGATACTTAAGTAGCCGGCTCCGGCCAGGCAACCCATGCGGCACATAGAAGGGTTCGATTACCGCTGCTTCCTCCCGGATCTGACGGGATTCACGAATTTCTATTGCGCAGGACCCGGCTTTCAACACCGCTTGCCTAAGCTCTTTCTAAGAAAACAAGAGTCGCGGACGGGAATTCAGCCCCGCTATAGCGGATTGCGGGTTACAGGGCACCGCTGACTCCCCACCTAGCACG
>CAJVYJ010000058.1 GCA_913009475.1 uncultured Actinomycetes bacterium
TGATACGGCGACCACCGAGATCTACACTCTTTCCCTACACGACGCTCTTCCGATCTCTCTTTTTATCAGCGGATATCACATCTGGATAATATCAATATTGAAGGCATATTTACCCATTTTGCCTGCGCCGATTCACCCACGAATAACTTTACTCAAAAACAGCTGGAACTTTTTCTGAGCTTAAAATCTCAATTAAGCGACATACCGCTTTGGCACGCCGCCAACAGCGCCGCTACCTTTTTCTTCCCTGAAACTCACTTAGATATGGTCCGCGTGGGTATCGCCATGTACGGCCTGCAGCCGTCGGCCAGCGCCACCGCGCCGTTACCCTTAAAACCAGCGCTGTCATTAAAAGCCAATATCGCTTTCGTTCGCGAACTGCGTCCTGGTGACGGTGTAAGTTACAGCCTGACTTTTAAAACTGATAAAAAGATTAGCATCGCCGTTGTTCCCATCGGCTACGGTGACGGCTACAGCCGCCGCCTCTCCAATCGCGGCCAAATACTAATAGGAGATAAGCGCGCTGATATTATCGGTAATATCTGCATGGACCAAATGCTGGTCAAATTACCCGACAACTTAAATATTGCCCCGGGTGAGTCGGTAACTTTAATCGGCGGTGAAAAAGATAGGATATCAGCTGAGGAAATAGCGTTACTTTTGGGTACAATCAACTATGAAGTCGTTTGTTTGATCAATCAACGGGTACCGCGGGTTTATAACATATAAGAAGATGATTTTATCTCATGACTAGGATAAGATTTAAACCTTTAAAGACATACATAAATAAATTTTCCATCAAATTTATAATGCCGATTTTGTTTCTTACCGTAGTTCTTATAGTAATTACCATCTTACCCGGTTGCGCAAGCAACAGTAATAATAAGAAGCAAAGCCGGCAAAACAAGCAAACAAATGAGGTTAAGATGGATGGTGTAAAGATGAAGTTGACGGCCAACGCGAAAACCGAGCCTGACTCTGTAGCTCTATCGTTAAATATTGAAAATATTAATAAAAACCCTATCAAGCTGACTTACACTTCAGCAAAAAAATATGATTTTATAGTAAAAAACGGCGACGGCGTTGAAGTTTGGCATTGGTCGCAGGATAAAATGTTCACGCAACAGCTAAGCGAGGAGACCTTGCCCGCGGGTAAAAGCCTAAAGTTCTCGACTAAATGGACAAAAATAAACGATGACGGCGAAGCCGTAAAGCCGGGTAAATATATAATTTATGGAAAGTGGCAAGCTCAAGGCTTTAATAAGATTGTAAAAGCAAGTGTGGATATTTAAGGCAAAATTAATGCTTGATTAATCGAAATAGATAGGATATATTAATGGTTAATTAAAGTTTCGGCGCATTTGATAGGGGGCAAAGGTGTTCGAGGTGGTTACTCATACTTTAATTTCAATCAATAAACTTATTTTTGTTGTTTTAAATTCCGCATACCTCCCATTTTTTATTAACCAATATTACGCAGATGGGTCGGTGAGCTAGATGCCAACTACGATTCACATTCTATATGTCGGGCGCGGCGACAGCATCATCATCGAATCAGATACGGGAAAGTTAGCCATGGTCGATATCCATCGGCTGGAATCCACAACCGACCCTATCGATTATCTAAAAACTAACTTTCCGGGCCGGTCACTCTCGCTCTTTGTTTTGTCTCATCCGCATCGCCATCGCCTGACGGGACTGGCGCAACTCCGCCAAGATATCGGTATCGAGGAATTTTGGGACACGAAACACACACTGACGGCTGAATCTTTAGCCGGTAGTATGAATTCATCCAAAGAAGACTGGGATGAATATCTTAAAATCAGAGCCGGTGATTTTCCTGAAATTAAAGTTTCGCGGCTGCTTAGAGGCGAAAAGATAAATTTATCGGATTCGGAAGAGATAGAAGTCCTGGCGCCGACAAAAGAGCTGCAGGAAAAAGCTTTGAAAGCCGGTGATTTTCATTATGCCAGTTACGTTTTAAAGGTCAAATCCTACGATAACCAAGCTATTTTAGGCGGCAGCGCTAACGCTGAAGTCTGGGAAGATATCTATAACGCCTACGGGGATGATTTAAAATCATCTCTTTTGGTCGCTTCCCACCACGGCAATCTTGACGCCTTCTTCAAGCCGGCCGTCAAAACCATTCGACCGGAGTTTGTTGTTGTCTCATCAGAAGAGGAAAAATACGCGGACGCGGCCAGACTTTACGGGCGCTATTGCAACGGGGTCATTTCTACCGCTTTCCTGGGAGATGTCGTAGCGCGATGTTTCCCTTCCGGCGGCGTGGAACTGGCAACGCAATATTAACCGGATGACACTTTTAACTAGAAAGGTTGGCCGAGTTGCGAAACAAAAAAATATTATCAGAGCTCGAAAATATTCCCCCTAACTCATCTATAATGGTTTCTTTGCAAAAAAGAGAGACTAGGTTAAAAGAAAACGCGCTTAAAGTTAAAAAAGAGGCTGAAAATCTCGTGGCGAAAGCGCGAGCGAAGGCCGGTAAAATTTGTGATGAGGCTAGGTTAATGGGGGATAAAAAAGGTAAGGAGTTAATGAAAGACGGATTGCTCAAAGCGCAAAAGGAAGCGCAAATAATTGAGAAAGAATCGATAGCAAAAATCGGGGAGATTCAAAAACAGGCCCAAGCCAACCATGAGCAAGCCATCACTTTAATAGTAGATAGGATATGTGGGAAAAATAGAGCCAATACTCGGATAAAGGATAAAAATGTTAGTGCCAATGGCTAAAGTCGATGTAATCGGCCCAAAAAGCCAATTCTATGAGGTACTGGGAGTTTTACATCGTTTAGGCTGCTTACATATCGAGGATATTTCCAAAAAATTAGTTAAAGACAAGCTCTTTTTTGTCCGCCGGATGAATTTAGACAAAAGGTCGAACGACAGAAAGCAGGAGCTTCAAGATATTTTAATCGACCTCAATGGCATTCTCTCAACTTTTCGTACCCATGAAGCAGACAAAGAAGAAGCTAAAAAAATCAAATCTTTGGTTGATAATTTATGGCTGATGGACGAAGCCCATATTCAAGGGATGGTTAAAGAAACAGTTTACGAGTTAAAGGATAAAACCCGGGAACTTGTCGCCAAAAGATCGGAATTGCAACGAGAGTTGATTAATTTGACGCGATATGAAGCGGTTGTCAGTAAGATAATCCCTTTAGCGGGACGCATGGTCGCCTTGGAAGGCTTTGATTCCATCGCGCTTTTGTTGGAGAAAAAATTTAGCGGTCTAATCGAAGTTATACGTCAAGAGCTGTCCAAAATAACTAAAGACCAGTTTCATCTTATAGCGACGGAAGCAGATGAAAACAGCTTGGCGATATTGATAATCTTTAGTAAAAATTATGCCCATCAAGTCAGGTCATTTGTTTTAAATGAAAACGTTAATGAGGTCCGCCTGCCGGAAGAGCTCTCCCAAATGTCTTATGATAAAGCCTTGGCACGAATAGCGGCGCGGAAAAAAGATATTCCCGATGAATTAAATCAGCTCGAGAAAGAGATAAAGCAGCTCTCCGATGGCTGGTATTTGGATTTAATCGCTAAAAAGCAGGTCCTTAGCGACCGCTTAAAAGAGATTCAGCTGGTGCCTGAATTCGGGCAAACGGATTATACTTTTATTATTGAGGGCTGGCTGCCGAAAAAAAATTTAACCGAAACAAAGAAAGCGCTTAAAGACAACTTTGGCAATAAAACTGTAATGCAGATAATAAAACTGACTGAAGCGGAAAACGAAGAAGCACCTATTCAGTACAACCACTCTCGTTTAGTTAAGCCGTTTGAACCGATTGCGCAGATGTTCGGAAATCCCCGCTACGGGCAAATCGATCCCTCTCCGTTTTTAGCTCTATTTTTCCCATTGTTTTTTGGTATTATCTTAGGCGATATGGGCTACGGCTTGGTTGTGATTTTTGCCGGCTGGCTTCTAAAGCGAAAATTCAAAGCCAATAAAATGCTGCAAGGCTTAGGGCTTATTTTGATAATGGCCGGCCTGTCTTCATTTTTATTCGGATTTATTTACGGAGAATTTTTCGGCGACCTCCCGGAAATATTGGGAATTGTCAGACACGTTAAGATCCTAAGCGTAACTTTTCCCTGGGAACGCAGCAAAAGCGCGTATCTGATGCCGACTTTACTATTTGCAGTCGCTCTCGGCATAGCCCATATTTTCCTAGGTTTGGTGCTAGGCGCGATCAACGCTGTTCGAGCAAGGGTTAGAAAACACATAATTGAAAAATTATCACTGCTGGGAGCTTTAGTAAGCCTCTTCGTTATAATTGCCGCCAGCAGTGCTTATCTACCCAAAATTCTTGTAAACGGCGGCATCGCTATATTGGTTGTTTTTATCGCGCTGTTGATTTACTCCGACGGTATTATGGGGCCGCTTGAGATATTGGGCACTTTGGGCAATATAGTTTCCTACGCGCGTATTATGGCTATTGGCTTGGTATCAGTTATCTTAGCTGATTTGGCCAATAAATTTGGGGGCATGATGGGAAATATATTCTTGGGAATATTAGTTGCGGCCCTGATACACGCCTTAAATATCTCTATTCATGTTTTTACTCCCAGCCTGCAAGTACTACGGCTCAATTTTGTCGAGTTTTATAGTAAGTTCTATGAGTCAGGCGGGAAAATTTATAATCCGTTCAGAAGAGGAGGTGAATTATAAATGAATACCGCATTATTAGGATTCGATGCAGCGTTTGCTGTTGCGTTATCAGGCTTATGTACTGCTTGGGCACAAAGCCGGATCGGCGCGGCCGGCGCCGGCGCGATTGCCGAAAAGCCGGAAACCGCTCCCATGATTATCGTCTTGGAAGCGTTGCCGGAAACAATTATTTTGTTCGGTTTTGTAATTGCCTTTTTGATTATAGGTAAAATGTAACAGAATAAAACAAGGACGGTATAATATGGCATTAAGGGATATTTTTCTGGCTTTGGAACGTGAGGCCAAGAGCCAAAATGAGGAGACTATGTCTCGTGCCCAAGAAGAAGCTGAAGAGTTGATTAGCGCAGCCAAAGTTAAAGCTAAATTAATCATGGCTGAAGAGACCGACCGGGCCAAAGAAGAGTTGCGTTCCCAAGCATCCAAGATTATTCTTGAAGCCAGATTTCGTACAAAAAAAAGTCTGGTCGAACAAAAAGAGGAATTAATTGAAGCGGTTTTCACTGAAGCCGGCCAACGGCTTGAAGCTTTGGCAAAAAGCCAAGAGTACAGTAGTGTTTTTATCAACTTGGCCCGGGAAGCAGCTGACACGATTGCCGCCGGCTCGCCCATAGAAGTAATTGTCAACCAAGATAAACTGCCGGCCGCTAAGTCAATATTCGCGGACAGAAAATTTAAACCGACTTTTAAAAGCTCCTCTAATAATGTCAGCGGTATAGTCATCTCACTCGACAAAGGGCGCAAAGTGCTGACCAACACTCTAGACTCGCGATTAGAGCTAGCCAGAAAAAAACTAAAGGTTAGTATAGGAGAATTGTTATTTGATGCTTAAAGCCGATCATGGATATGCCAATGCCAGAGTAAGAGCAATGAAAAGCCGGCTTCTTGACCAAAGTGTATTTGAGAAGATGCTGGGAATGAAAGATCTCTCCGAGATACTGACGGCGCTCGATAAAACCAGTTATCGTAATGAAGTACACGAAGAGGTCTTAAAAGCAGGCCTATTGGTCGGCATTGAAGAAGGCCTTCGGGCCGCGACGTCCGCTGATTTGCAAAAAATACTTAAAATCATCGACCTTGAGGCGAAAAACTTGATTGAGGTCTTGCTTGGACGTTGGGATGTCCAAAATCTTAAAACGATATTGCGTGGTAAACATATCGGTGCGGCCAAGGCGGATATAATCTCCAGCTTGGCTCCGGCGGGTTGCTTACACGACTCAGTCCTGCAAGAACTGGCGGAGCAGCCTGATATCCGTGGCGTTATAGACCTCATGGCCACCTGGTCCATCCCTTACTCCAAACCCCTTACGGCTGAGTTAGGTAAGTATCAGCAAAATCTTGCATTGCAAAATTTAGAGTTTTCTTTAGATAAATTCTATTATCAGAACACGCTGGCCAGACTAACTGGAAGGTCTCTTGATATCCAATTAGTCAGAGAGGTAATAACGCGGGAGATCGACCTAACTAATATTATGACATTGCTTCGTTTAACACGGGAAAATTTAGCACCGGAGGAGAAAGAGAAATATCTGCTCGCCGGCGGACGACGACTAAACTGGGGTAGCCTGGTAAAATTGGCCCAAGTACAAGACGCTGATGATTTAATTGTCGCTCTTGAAAAAAGCGTTTACGGAAAAGTATTGCAAGAAGGGTGGCAGCTATTCTTAGTATCAGGAAAATTTTCCGTCATCGAACGCCGATTGGAAAATCAGGTAATTACAAAGAACATCGCTCTTTTTAGGGCCGACCCACTCAGCATAGCGCTGGTAATCGCTTATATCTGGGCCAAACTCAATGAAGTGGTCAACTTGCGCATATTAATACGCGGCAAGGAAGTGGATATGCCGGCAAAAATGATAAGGCAAGCCTTGGTTCTGGTATAAAGGAAGCTATCCATGTACAGATTAACAGTTATATCCAGCCCGGATTACGCATACGGCTTTCGCTTGGCGGGAGCCAATGTAATCGAAGCCCGTAACCGAGACGAACCCAAGAGAATTTTAATTTCAGCTATTAATGATGATGAATCAGGTGTGATTGCGGTCGAGGAAGGTTTCATGAGCGAAATAGACGCATCGTTACAAGCTAAAATCGAGCGCCTGTACCGGCCTATAGTTATTTCTATTCCCACACCCAAGAAAATTGAGGAAATCGACGCCGGACGTAAATATCTAAGTAGTTTTATTAAGCGAGCGGTAGGTTTTGATATCAAATTAAAAAAAGGGTGAGAGCGTAAGGGATAGAACGTGTAGCAGCGGAGCCGGCTTAGCCGGTGCAAATTCGCTAATGACCATTAAGTAGAGGGGGGATTAAATGCTATCCGGCAGTATCATTAAAATAACCGGGCCAGTGGTAGAGGCACGGGGACTAATGGGCGCCCGTATGCATGACGTCACCAAAGTCGGCAAACTTGGTTTAATCGGGGAGATAATTAAACTGGATTACGATAAAGCCGTCATCCAGGTTTATGAAGATACTTCCGGTCTTACAGTGGGTGAGTCGGTAATCAGTCGAGAGACGGCGCTCGCCGTTGAGCTGGGGCCCGGTTTATTAACATCCATATTTGACGGTATCCAGCGCCCTTTACCGGCCATCTGGCACGAACACGGTTCATTTATTCCCAGAGGCCTGGCTATTCCGGCTTTAGACACCGATAAACGCTGGCACTTCGTGCCCACTAAAAAAGCCGGCGATAAAGTCCGGCCCGGTGATATTATCGGCACGGTTCAAGAAACAGTCAGTGTTGTCCATAAAATTATGATGCCGCCTTTTAAAAGTGGCGTTATTAAAGAGATAATGGAAGATGAGTTTACCATCGAAGAATCAGTTGCCTTAATGGACAACGGCGACAGTATTTTTATGAAACAGATGTGGCCGGTGCGGCAACCGCGCCCATTTAAGGAGAAACTTGATCCGGCCATCCCTCTATTAACCGGGCAGCGGATCTTTGATACTTTATTTCCCATACCTAAAGGTGGGACCGCTATAATACCAGGAGGATTCGGTACCGGTAAGACAGTTACCGAGCAAACTTTGGCTAAATGGGCCGATGCCGACATAATCATTTATGTCGGTTGCGGAGAACGGGGCAATGAGATGACGGAGGTTTTGCGCGAGTTTCCCGCGCTTATCGACCCCAAAACCGGCAACTCGCTTATGGACCGCACTATACTAATCGCTAATACGTCCAATATGCCCGTGGCCGCTCGGGAAGCTTCTATTTATACCGGCATTACCATGGCCGAATATTATCGCGATATGGGATATGATGTCGCGATGATGGCTGACTCGACATCCCGTTGGGGCGAAGCGCTGCGAGAAGTTTCCGGCCGTTTGGAGGAGATGCCGGGCGAAGAGGGGTATCCCGCTTATCTATCTACGAGACTAGCGCATTTTTATGAACGTGCCGGACGTGTTATAACAAATGGTTCCGATGAACGCATTGGTTCGATTACCGTGGTCGGGGCCGTATCCCCGCCCGGTGGTGACTTTTCCGAACCGATGACCCAGCAATCTTTAAGAATCACCGGCGCGTTTTGGGCGTTGGATACAAATTTAGCCCATCGACGCCATTTCCCCGCGATTAACTGGATAAAAAGTTACTCTTTATTCTTAGATAAAATCGCGGCGTACTATGACGCCAATCTAACGCCGGACTACTCCAACTTGCGGCAAAAGGCTATGACCATTTTACAAAAAGAAGCGGAACTTCAAGAGATAGTCCAGTTAATCGGGCCTGACGCCTTACCGGAAGCAGAGCGAACAATATTAGAAATAGCCAGAATGCTGCGTGAAGATTTTCTCCAACAAATCGCTTTTGATGAAATCGACTCTTTTTGTTCGTTGGAAAAACAGTTCGGTATGTTAAGAGTAATAATCACCTTTTACGACCACGCCCTGGAATCGATTAGGCGCGGTGTGGTCTTAACACAAATATTAGAACTGCCGATCAAAAATGAGATTGCTCGCATGAAAGAGATCCCTAATGATAAGGCGAAACAATCGCTCTCTGAACTTACCACGCGAATATCCAAAGAGATAGCTATAATCGAGGTGTTGTGATGAAAATCAAAGATGAGTTGTCAATAAATATTGACGCCGGCCCATTGCTGCAATGGGACTATCGTACTATTGGGCACATTGCCGGCCCATTGCTGGTGGTCGAGGATGTCGCCGGAGTCGCTTATGGTGAAATGGTCAAGATAATCCTACCCGAAGGCGGGGAACGGACCGGACAGGTATTAGAGAGTGCTGAAGGTTACGCCGTAGTTCAAGTATTTGAAGGCACCAGCGGTATTGATGTTAAAAAAACCGCCATTCGTTTTCAAGGTGAGGTTGCTAAAATCGATGTATCTATTGATATGCTCGGCCGCGTGTTGAACGGACGCGGGCTGCCCATTGACGACGGGCCGGCTATTATGAGCGAAGCCCGGCTGGAAGTAACAGGCTCTCCTATAAATCCTTTTGCCCGTGAACAGCCACAGGATTTCATCCAAACAGGGATTTCCGCGATTGACGGCTTGAATACACTGGTTAGAGGACAGAAGCTGCCGATATTTTCCGGTGCCGGCCTGCCCGCGAATGAATTATGCGCGCAAATTATCCGACAGGCACAAGTAAAAAGTGGCGAGGATTTCGCTATTGTCTTTGCCGCCATGGGTATCACCCATAGAGAAGCTTCTTATTTTAGGAGCGATTTCGAAAAGAGCGGCGCCCTGGAAAGAGTAATCTTTTTTCTCAATCTGGCTGACGATCCCACCGTTGAACGCATATTGACGCCAAGGTCCGCCTTGACAGTTGCCGAGTATTTAGCGTTCGAGCACGACATGCAAGTCTTGGTAGTCTTAACTGATATGACCAATTACTGTGAGGCTCTGCGCGAGATATCCACCGCCAGAGAGGAAGTACCGGGACGGCGCGGCTATCCCGGCTATATGTATACCGACTTGGCCCAAATATATGAAAGAGCGGGTCGGGTTAGAGGCAAACCGGGCTCAATAACTCAACTCATAATCTTAACCATGCCCGACGATGATATAACTCATCCCATCCCCGACCTGACCGGTTATATCACTGAGGGTCAGATAGTTCTCTCAAGGCACCTGCATAGGCGCGGGCTCTATCCACCCATTGATGTCTTACCTTGCCTTTCCCGGCTGATGAATCAAGGTATCGGTGAAGGCAAGACCAGGGAAGACCATCGCAACGTGGCCGATCAACTTTACGCTTTTTATGCTCAAGGCAGATCGGAAGAGCGTCGGGTAGGGAAAGAGGGTAGATCTCGGTGGTCGCCGGAACAAGAAAAAAAAAAAAAAAGAAACAAAAGAATCGAACACGAGAGAAACCGAGCCAA
>CAJVYJ010000059.1 GCA_913009475.1 uncultured Actinomycetes bacterium
ATCCATAGCTTACGGCTGGAAATCCTCTTTTTCGCCGGTTTAAAATAAGTACCGGTCCGCTGATTTAACGCTTCTCTTAAAACGTCCGGCCGGCGCCCGTCAGCGATAACCAAACCCGCGCGCGCAGCGGTGACGATGCGAGCCGCGTTTATCTTAGTAACCATGCCGCCTGAGCCAAAATGACTGCCGATGCCTTCGGCCATGGCTTCAATCTCCGGGCTTATCTCATCTACCGTTTTAATTAATTTAGCTTCCTTATGCTTGCGGGGGTCAGCCGTATGCAGTCCGGAAATATCACTTAATATTATCAATAAATCAGCTTCCACCAGCACCGTAACCAGCGCCGCCAAAGTATCATTGTCACCAAAACATATCTCATCGACAGCGGTGGTATCATTCTCGTTGATTAAAGGAACAATGTTCATCTTGATCAGTTCATTTAAAGTATTCCTGGCGTTAAGATACTGCTGGCGATGAGTGGTGTCGAATTGTGTCAACAATATCTGCCCGATAGTCAACTCTTCTTTAAGAAACAGTGACGCGTACTTTTTAAACAACAACCCTTGACCGACCGCGGCTGAAGCTTGAAGCTTAGGAATCTCTTGAGGGCGACAATCAAGGTTAAGCCTCTCCGAACCGGCCGCTATCGCTCCCGATGAAACCAAGGCCATCTCATAACCGGTTTTGGCCAGAGCTGATATCTGCCCGACAATATCTCTCATGCGATTGAAATTGATACGGCCATTTCTGGTAGTAATTAAAGAAGTACCTATTTTTACAACTATTCTTTTTTTCTTCATCTTTTTTTAGATTAGTTATTCCGTCTTCTTTTTGACGGCCCCGACTTTCCGGTTTCGGGTTGAAATTCAAATTTAAATTTATCGATGACTATCTCATCTCCGGCGCTCGCACCGGCCCGCCGTAATATTTTATCAATATCCATTTTTGTCAAACTTTTCTGTAAATGTTCAACCGCTTCCCTATTATCGAAATTAGTCATGACTACCGTGCGGCACAATTTTTTACCGTACAGCCGCCAGACATGTGGCTTGACCTTCTTCACTGAAACTTTATCACTTATCTCCTCAAGACGGTAGATATGATCTTCCGACAGCGGTTGGCTCAACTCTTCTTTCATCGTGGCCCTTAGTTTATCCAGACGGTCGGCTATAATGAATAATAACTCTCTGATGCCGGCGCCGGTTACCGCCGAAATCGCGACAAACGTAAGACCTTTATCAGCAAAATACCGGCTGATTTTTTCAATTTTGTTCTCCGGCATATCAACTATATCGATTTTGTTTCCGACTATAATTCTTGGTCTTGCGACTAATTCGGGATTATATAAGGATAGTTCCCGCTCGATTTTTAGATAATCTTTAATAGGGTCGCGTTCGTCGTGTTCTGAAAGATCAAGAACGTGCATAAGAATAGAACTGCGATCGACATGGCGGAGAAATTTATCACCCAAGCCTTTGCCTTTATGCGCGCCTTCTATCAGGCCGGGTATGTCAGCCACGACAAAAGTGCGATTATCCTCGGTCTCTACCATTCCAAGCTGAGGATGGATGGTAGTAAACGGATAGGCGGCTATCTTAGGCCGCGCCGCCGATATTCTGCTTATTAAGGTTGATTTCCCTACATTGGGATAGCCGATAATTCCGACATCGGCCAAGAGCTTCAATTCCATGTAAAGCTCTTTTTCTTCCCGAGGTTCCCCCATTTCAGCAAAGCCGGGGGCTTTCCTGACCGAAGTGGCAAAGTGACCGTTTCCTCGACCGCCCATACCGCCTTCGGCAACAACCAGTTTGTCTCCCTCTGCAACCAGTTCACCGATTTTTCGCTTATTTTGGCTATAGGCGATGGTTCCCAACGGTACTCGTAATACCAAGTCAGCGCCATTGTGGCCATAGCGGTCATTGCCCTTGCCGTGTTGCCCCCGCTCAGCCCGGAAATACCGGTGAAAACGAAAATCCTGAAGCGTACGTAAACCTGGGTCGGCAAGTAAAATAACATCTCCGCCCTTGCCGCCGTCGCCACCATCCGGACCACCCTTGGGACGGTATTTTTCCCGGTGAAAACTGACGCAGCCATTACCACCCGAACCCGCTTTTATTATTATTTTAGCTTCATCTGTAAACATATCTTATCCAATTACCGCCTGTCTGATCCCCTTAATCGCGCCATCCGGGTCCCCGCCGCCAAAAACAGCTGAACCGGCTACCAATATGTCAGCTCCGGCTTCTATAATCGACAATGCGTTATCTTGATTCACCCCGCCGTCTACTTCTATTAACGCCCGGTTTATATGGGCGGAATCCAGTTTTTGCCGCAGCCGGATGATTTTATCCAATGATTCAGGAATAAATATTTGCCCGCCAAAACCGGGGTTGACCGACATTATAAGAATATAATCCAGTTTATGTAGAACTTCATCAAGCAAGCCGATGATAGTAGCGGGATTAACAGCCACCCCGACTTTAACACCGCCTGATTCAACTTGCTGTAACAATCTGTGCAAATGATTTGTGGCTTCACAATGGACGGATATCCAGTCAGCTCCGGCTTTTATAAAATCATCAATATATAGCTCAGGGTCGGTAATCATTAAATGAACATCCAAGAGTAATCGTGTCTGAGCCCTTATAGCCTTTACCACCGGCGCACCAATCGTAATATTGGGAACAAAGTGACCATCCATAACATCTATATGAAGCACGTCCGCTCCGGCATTTTCAACCACTCTGATTTCATCCGCCAAACGAGCAAAATCAGCCGATAATATCGATGGCGCAATTTTAATTTTCTTAATCACCAATCACCTCTTCGCTTCATATAATCAAGCTTAATTATAGCAGTTAACTTTATTATTGCTTAATTATTCTTATAATATTGCCCGGAATTTATTTTAGCAAAAGAGTAGACGCCTCTTTACCTGGATTCCCAGTCAAGGTAGGAATAACAAACGTAGGCGAGCTGAGCATGACAAAAAGCGTCACAGCCTTCACGAGCGGAGATAAACTCCGCCCCTACACATTCTCACGCCTTACTCCTCACACCCACAATCGCGACCAGCCAAAAAATCCATAACGAACAGATGTTTGCAATTAATTCCCAGCTATGGTAAATTGATGGCAGCAAATATTTCGTTATTATTTTTAAGGAGGACAATGAACCAACACAGCTTATCAAAACGTCGGCAACAGATTATGCGTTTCATCAAAGAAGAATCGCGAAAAAATGGTTATCCGCCTTCAGTGCGCGAGATAGGCGCGGCTGTCGGGCTCTCTTCCAGTTCAAGTGTGCATTCTCACTTAAAAATATTGGAAGATTTAGGTTATATAAAACGTGACCCCGCCAAGCCTCGAGCTTTAAAGATCTTGCAGCCCGTGAACGGCGAGCCGAGACGGCAATTCGCTGATTCAAAAACTATTCCCTTAGTCGGCCGGGTTGCCGCCGGCCAACCACTTTTAGCGGAGGAAAATATCGAGGAATATTTAAACATTCCCGCTGAGATCGCTACTGATGACTCCTTTGTTCTTCAGGTAAACGGTGAGAGCATGATTGACGCCGGCATCCTTAACGGTGACTATGTAGTGGTGCGCCAGCAAAAAACAGCTGACAATGGTGACATAGTCGTAGCTTTAATAGGTGAAGATGCCACGGTTAAACGTTTCTATAAAGAAGCAAACCGTTTTAGATTGGAGCCCGAAAATAAAACCATGTCACCTATATATGCTGATAACGTTTTAATTCTTGGTAAAGTCATTGGTTTGCTGCGCAGACTTTAGAAACGCCGAGGCATTTCGGCCGGACCTTTAGCAATCGCAAACTTATTATTAAACTACTTCATAAGCGGCAAATCTTGCGGCTTGCTTAGGCAACATTTGGACCGTTAAAATGCTATCTTCATCTTCTGACTCTTCGGAGATAACAATACCGCGGTCAAATACCTTTTGCCGTAACCCGCCTTGATTATAAGGTATTTTTAATTTTATCAGTCGATACTCACGATTCATTACCTGGTCAATAAGATTATATAGCTTATCAAAACCATAAGCCGTCTTAGCGGATATCGCTAAAGAATCCGGTTTTTTATTTAGCTCTTCCTTGCCTTCCCCACTTATCAAATCCGCTTTATTGTATAGATTTATACGAGCTTTATCACCGACATCCAGCTCACTCAAGATGCTATTAACCGCCCATATCTGTTTTTCTTTATGGGGGTCGGTCGCGTCAATAACATGTAGCAGCAGATGTGCCTGCTTGATTTCACTTAAGGTTGATTTAAATGCCGCGATAAGCTCATGGGGCAACTTGTTAATGAAACCGACGGTATCTGAGAGCACCGCTCTTTTGCCACTGGGCATTATTAACTTACGTGAAACTGAATCAAGTGTGGCAAACAGTTTATCCTCGACCAGAAGACCGGCGTCAGTCAGTTTATTCAGTAACATGGACTTACCGGCGTTAGTATAACCTACCAGTGATATATTAAACACTCCCACTGATTGCCGTTGACGTCGCTGCAAGCTTCTTATCTTACTTAGATGCACAAGCTCACGGTCAAGTTGCCGGATGCGTCGCCTTAATCGCCGCCTATCGGTTTCAAGTTTAGTCTCACCCGGGCCCCTAGTACCGATTCCACCGCCAAGTCTGGACATTTCAATACCCAAACCTTTTAGGCGCGGCAGATAATAGTTAAGCTGCGCCAACTCCACTTGAACTTTTCCTTCAGCCGAAGTCGCGTGCTGGGCAAAGATATCCAATATAAGTCCGGTCCGATCAATTACTTTATGGCCGATAGTTGTTTCCAAGTTAAGCTGTTGCGAAGGGGTAAGCCTGTCATCAAAAACGACAAGACCATTATCGATATCGGCTAAAATCCGAGTAATCTCATCGACTTTACCCGGACCGATAAAAGTACGTTTATGAGGTGATACTTTTGCTTGTATAATTTTGGCAACCGCTTTGCCGCCGGCCGTTATGACTAATTTTTCTAATTCATCTAAAGAATATTCGATTTCCCATAACTTTTGTTTCGGGTAAAGTAATCCTACCAGTACCGCTTCTTCGGAACCAAGGCTATCTGTAACAGTTGATTTAAACAATTTACAAAGTCTTTTTAATCCTCTCCATCGCTTCTTTCAAACGACTGTCGGGAACAGTCAGAGAGATACGGATATAACCTTCACCGCTGGGCCCATAGGCGCCACCCGGTGAAATAACCACTCCGGTCTTATCTAAAACTAAGGTGGCGAAAGATGCTGAAGTATGTCCTTCGGGGACCGGGACCCACACATAAATCGTCGCCCGCGAGGGAGTTACTTCTATACCTATCTCTTTTAGCGACTCAACAACGATGCTCTGTCTTCTTTTGTATATGTCGCGCATTTTTCCAATAATATCTTGAGGTCCGTCAAGCGCTTCTATGCCTGCGTACTGAATAGCGTTAAATACGCCCGAGTCAATATTACTTTTAACGCGGCCTAAAGCTTCGATTACACTGGCGTTACCTAAAACCCAGCCACATCTCCAACCGGTCATATTATAGGTTTTGCTTAGTGAATGAAACTCGACACCGACATCCCTGGCCCCCGGCGTAGATAAAAAGCTGGGAGCGACATAACCGTCAAAAGTCACCTCTGAATAAGGAAAATCATGACAAACAACAATATCGTTCTCTTTCGCGAATTTAACGACTTTCTCGAAAAAACCATCCTCGACGATGGCTGAAGTCGGATTGTTAGGATAGTTTAGGAACATCAGCTTGGCCGCTTTAGCGACATCACCGGGAATCTCATCAAGCTTAGGCATAAAATTATTTCCCGCTTTAAGCGGCATAAAATAAGGCTTGCCGCCGGCTAGTATAGTTCCGGATTTATAGACCGGATAACCAGGGTCAGGTACCAGCACTACATCACCGGGGTCCACATAAGCGACAGCGATATGCGCGATACCTTCTTTGGAACCTATCAAAGCCAAAACTTCAGTATCAGCGTCAAATGATAAATCGAACCTTTTCTTGTACCAACGGGCTACCGCCTGGCGAAACGCGGGCATTCCAAAATAAGAAGGATAACGATGGTTGGCGGGAACATGCGCTTGGCGGCAAAGAACCTCTATTATATTATCGGGAGTAGGGTCGATGGGGTCACCGATTCCCAGACTGATAACATCAACACCCTCAGCTTTCTTGTTGTTGATCTTCTTGTCGATTTCGGCAAAAAGATACGGCGGCAGATCGGCGATACGATTAGCTGGTTTCAAAAACTTCCTCCTTATTCATCTCTTCAATTATTATTATAAACTTATCTTGCCGCTAAATACTTCCTTGGCCGAACCAGCCAGATAAATTTTCTCACTTTCAGCCCATTGGACATCTAAACTGCCCCCCGGCAAATTAATTTTTACACTGCGCTCGCATAAACCGTTTTTAACCCCCGCGGCCACAGTCGCGCAGGCGCCCGTGCCGCAAGCTAAGGTCAGCCCCGCGCCGCGCTCCCAAACTTTTAGCTCGATTTCATTTCTTGATAAAACTTGCGCGAACTCGACATTTACCCGCTCGGGGAAGATAGGTAAATTTTCAATTTTACCGCCAATATCAGCAATGGGGAAATTCTTAAGATCATCAACGAAAATTACGCAATGGGGATTGCCCAGTGATAAGCTTGTCGCCGGCAACTCCCGGCCCTCGACCTTTATCGGTATATTAATAAACTCCTCCAACTCTACCTTAGCGGGAATAATCTTCGCCATGAAATTAGGCCGGCCCATATCAACTTTAGCTGAAACTGCTTTCCCATCTCTTAAGTCTAGTGTAATCATGCGAAAACCGGCTTGTGTTTCTATTACAAACCGACTATTATCCGTCCGCCCATGGTCAAAAAGATACTTTGCCAAACATCTTATGCCATTACCGCACATTTGGGCTTGAGTTCCATCCGGGTTAAAAAAAACCATCTTAAAATCAGCTCCAAAAGAAGCTTGGGCCAAAATCAAACCATCGGCACCGATGCCAAAATGGCGATCACATATACTTTTTATCTCTTCCGATGTGAGGCCATAATTCTTATCGATCTCATCAATGACAACAAAATCATTGCCGATTCCCTGAAATTTAAAAAAAATCAATTCTTTCATGTTTGTTACCTTACATAAATTTTTCTTTAGTTACAAGACTTTTAATGGCCTCCGCCGTCTGATTGCTTGTTAAATTATCCACCGAAAGCCAATGAATTCGTGGGTCAGCTCTAAACCATGTCATCTGCCGTTTAGCGTATTGCCTGCTCCGCTGTTTGATTAAGGCAATCGCTTGGTCAAGAGTCAGTTTATTATCTAAATAATCCAGAAGTTCTTTATACCCAAGCGCTTGTCTGGCCGTAATCGATCTCGCCAACCCCTGTTTAGATAAGTTACGCACCTCTTCCAAGAGGCCACACCGCATCATCTTGTCTACACGCTCTTCGATTTTCTCATAAAGCCGGGCCCGCTCCATTGATAGCCCAATAAAAAGCGTGTTATAAATTGAACGCCGTTCTCGCCAAGCTTGATTTTTTTGGGAGTATAATTCACCTGTCTCTTTAATTATCTCCAAAGCTCTAATAAGCCGCCTGGTGTTTTCCGAGGGTATCTTGGCAGCAGCTTCCGGGTCGATTTTATTTAATCGCCGCCAGAGGGCGCCGCTATCTTTTTTAGCGATCTCTTCCAATCGACGTCGTTCCGGTGATAATAATTTTCCAGTGGGAAAATCCAAAGGGTCCAATGCGGCGCGAAGATAGAGACCGGAACCACCGACTAAAATAGGCATATGGTCCTTAGAGGTTATTGCGTCAATAGCCGCGCGCGCCAGACGTTGATAGATAGCAACACTGAATTTTTCTTTAAAATTGACTATGTCTATTAAATGATGCGGTACGATGGTCAAGATATGGGCCGGCGGTTTATCAGTGCCGATATTCATTGATTGATATACCTGCATTGAATCCGCGGAGATAATCTCACCGCGGATTTCTTGAGCGTACGCGAAAGCAGCCGCGCTCTTACCGACTCCGGTCGGGCCCATAATCGCTATAACCTTCAAGTCTTTACTCATAATTCTCGAAAAAACGCTCAACGCTAAAACGAAATATATCAATTTTGCTACCGGGAAAAATACCGGCTTTTTGTTTAGCTATAGCAATTTGAGACTGCACTGTATTTACCCCGGCGATATCAGGTAAGAGCAATCCGCTAGCCGCGCCGGACTTGACGATTACTCCATATTTATCGGGGTCAAGCTCGTCAAGCGCTTTCACCGGTTCTCTGGGTCCCAATACATCAACACTGAACGATAAATCTCCGATCTCATCCGTGGAAACAGGCTTAAAACGCGGGTCTCTTACAGCGGCGCTGATAGCGTTCCTAACTATTTCCGCCGCTATATTATCTGTCTGAGGTTCAATAGTACCAATGCAACCCCTGAGGTCCGTTCCTTTTTTAATTGAGACAAAAACACCGCTTTGCTTCTTAAATTCTTCCGGTATATTATCAGGTGTCTTAATCATCTCACCGGTATTAACATAAGATTCTACCGCGGCACGCGCTAACAAAGCCGGATTAAATTTAGTCATCCGTTTTAACGACTCTCCAATTTATTTAATCAGTAACTCCGCCACCATATAACCAACGCCAAAAGGACCTTCGTAAGATAATATATCTGTCTTATAATCTTGGCTGTTCATCACTCCGGCCAGAGTGACTAGGGACCGCAAACCACACTCACCAGCCGCTTCAATCAAATCTTGGCCAATATTGAGCAGTTCTTTTAAGTCTCCGGCGGCAACTATATCACATATAATTCTATCAAATTCAACACCCCGAGGTGAATACCCGGCCGGCGCGTCAACGGAAAGACGATGAGAGAGGTCACCGCTGGCCATAAAGGTTATGCGCCGCTTCGCCTGCCGACAAATCTCACCGATTATCTCCCCTAGGGCAAAATGTATTTCCAAAGGTAAGCTTGAGATAGAGACTGATACTAAACTGTAGTCACGTTTTTGCCGCAAATAAAAGAGGGGGACGAGAATACCATGGTCTAAATGATTATCAACAAAGAGAGTGCTTTCCCCTATCTTAGTTATCGGTATATTAGCCACATCGCAAGCCGCGATAATTGCTTTAGGCAACTCTTCATCACCCCTGACATTAAATAAAAGGTCGGGATAACCAAATAGCGAAAACGAACCGCTTAATCGTGGTTTTGATTTTATCAAAAAAGAGTCATAGGCCATGGGACTATGCGGTGATATAGCTACAATTACATCGGCGCCTGTGGCTGCCGTGTCCCCGGCTAATCGCTGCATCCCGTTAACAGTAGCACTGACTTCAGCCAACCTGTCCTCACCGATGTCCGGAATGATTATCGGCGGATGCGGAACAATCATTCCCCCCGTTAAAGCCATTATTCCACCCTTTCTCCAATCAAAAACCAGCTAAAAGCCTTAATAATAGTTACTTCGACAAAACTGTTAACTAGATTCTCACTGCCGATAAAATGAACTAATTTATTATTTTGGGTTCGCCCCTTTAAATTATATTTACCTTTTTTGCTTACCCCTTCTACATAAATTTCAAAAACTTTACCGATAAGAGCCTCGTTGTTTGCCAGGCATATAGAATTTTGCAAAGCCAATAAGCGCTGAAACCTTTCTTTTTTGACCTGTTCAGGGACTTGCTCCAACATCAGGGCCGCCTTTGTGCCTTCCCTCTTTGAATATATAAATGTAAATGCCTGGTCGAATTTGACTTCGGAGAATAGCGCTAATGTTTCATTAAAATTCGCCTCGGTTTCGCCGGGAAAACCAACCATAACATCGGTTGTCAAAGAGACATCAGGAATTCT
>CAJVYJ010000060.1 GCA_913009475.1 uncultured Actinomycetes bacterium
CCACCGAGATCTACACTCTTTCCCTACACGACGCTCTTCCGATCTATATTGGCAAATTGGGCACTAAAAAAAGCGGGTTCCGACCACCCGCTTTTTTTAGCTATGCCATGACTGCCGCTATGCCGCTAAAATCGATAAAGGATCAGACGTCTTCATAATATTTTCCGCCCGCTCTACCATCTCCGCTTCCCCTTTAACAATGACTAAAAATTCACCGGCAGCTACTCTTCTTTCCAACTCTTGGGCCTCAGGTTCTTTAATTCCCATTGAGGCTAAAGCCGTAGATAAAACACCGACACCGGCGCCAATAACAGTACCTTCAATAGCACCCGCTATTATGCCCGCCAAAGTACCGACCGCTACCACCGCGCCGGCCGGGAAAGCCACAAAGAAGACACCGGCCCCGGCCAATATGCCGGCGATACCGCCTATCCAACCACCCCACTTCGCACCTTCCTTTATGCGATGAGAGGTAGTATGAAAGCCCTGTACCTCTTTTTCCAGAGGTTTTATCTTCCCGGCGGGGGCCGCGAAAGATAAATTCTCATTTTCAACCCCGGCTGCTTTCAAATCAGAAATTACCTCTCGCGCATGTTCGTCGGCTTCAAAAACACCAACAGCTATTTTTTCCGACATAAAATTAACGCCTCCTTAAATACCATCGAAATTACTCATCGAAATCATCTTTCTGAGTCATTCTTCTGATATTTATCCCAATAGTATTGGTTTAAACATCTATTTTAAATGTATGCGATTTTCATGCCGGGCAAACTTCTATAATCGGCAAGAGTGTTATTATTATTTTATAAATGTTAATATTAATTAGTTTGTTAATTCATTAAACGATCGTGAGCTGATGACAAGAGACCAAATAATTTATCAAGACCGTCGCAATATCGGGCGACGCCGGCGCAATAATAAAAAAAACCGAGCGCGACATTTTTTCAAATGGTTGGCGCTTACGATTGCCGTAGTTATATTAGGACTAGCGGCTTATAGTTTTTTCTGGGCTAAAAGCCTGGAAAATAAGGTGCAATTTAAGCCGAAAATTGCTAAAAAAATCGACCGCGCGGTGACTAAACCAAAAGCAGCGGCACCGATCAATATATTACTGGCCGGTGTTGATAGACGCCCGAATCAAAAATACGGCCGGGCCGATACCATCGCTTTACTTAGAATCGACCCTAAGGACAAGTCGGCCTATCTCCTCTCAATACCCAGAGATACTCGCGTCCCCATAAAAGGCCACGGTTTGGATAAGATAAATCATTCTTGGGCTTTCGGAGGCGCGCCCCTGCTGATAAAAACGGTCCGGAATTTTATTAATCTGCCGGTAAATTACTTTTTTCAGGTCGATTTTGTAAGTTTTGAAAAAGTGGTAAACGCCATCGGAGGAGTCGATTTTTATTTAGACCGCGGTTGGAACGATGGTGAACTTGGTGTTGATGTAAGATCAGGCAATCATCACCGGATGGGCAAAGAAGCTTTGGCCATCGTTCGCGCCCGCCATCAGTTCGCCGGCGGCGATTTCGACCGCATAAAGAATCAGCAAAGATTTTTAACCACGGTAATGAAGGAATCATTGTCTTCGTATTCACAAGTTCCCCGCTTGGCCAATATTATGGCGGAAGACAGCCGTACGAATATGGATTTAAATACGATGATCACACTGGGACGCTCATTTGCCGGCGCTCAAGATAATCTCCAGATGCAAACGCTGCCCGGCAAAGGTAAGACCATTCATAAAGTCTGGTATATGATTCCCGATCAAGCCGGAAAAGCAGCCCTGCTCTCCGCTATGGTCAATAAAAAACCGTTTGTGCCGGCGGGCTTCTAATTAACTTTTTATGACTTGGGACCAGAAACTGGAGCCTTTAACCGCGGCCTTAAAACCCATCGCCTCAGCCACTGTTTTACCGACATCAGCGAAAGTGGGCCTAATGCCCAGATCGACACCACTCTTTATATCCATTCCCACTACCATGAGCGGCACATACTCCCGGGAATGATCGGTTGATGATGTGGTAGGGTCACAGCCGTGGTCAGCGGTGATTATTAGGATGTCTTTATCGGTTAAAGACCTTATTATCTCCGGCAAACGCCCATCGAATTCAGTTAATCCTTGAGCGTAAGCCTCGGCATTGTTCCGATGTCCCCAAAGCATATCGAAATCAACTAAATTGGCAAAGATAATTCCGTTGCCATACTTGTTAAGATGCGCCAGTATTTGATTTACGCCCTCGTCATTGGAGCCGATATGCACTTTTGAATCAATACCCACACCGGCGAAAAGGTCATTTATTTTACCAATGGACCGCACCGGTATCCCCGCGGCCCGCGCGTAATCCAGCACCGTTTTAACCGGTGGTTTAAGCGAAAAATCACGCCGCCATTGGGTACGAGTAAAATTACCGGGTGTACCGATAAAAGGCCTGGCTATCACGCGACCCACACTATCTTCGCCGGTCAAAATATCTCTCGCCGTTTGACAGATGTTATAAAGTTCTTTTAGGGGAATAATCTCCTGATGGGCCGCTATCTGAAAAACACTGTCGGCGGAAGTATAGACGATGGGATAACCGGTACGCATATGCTCGGCGCCCAGTTCTTTAATAATCTCCGTGCCGGAAGCGACTTTATTGCCCAGAATCCGGCGATGAACGAGAGCCTCAAAGCGGCTGATAATTTTATTGGGGAAACCATGAGGGTAGACGGGAAACTCTTCCTCCAATTGAACTCCCATCAACTCCCAATGCCCCGTAGTGCTGTCTTTGCCTGGAGAGACTTCCGCCAGCTTGCCATACCCCCCAAGAGGTTTATCTATCGGGGATATGCCCGCAATTGAAATAATATTTCCCAAACCCAGGCCACGTAGATTTGGCAGATTAAGTCCGCCGACCGCCTTGGCGGTATTGGCTAAAGTATTACTGCCTCCATCACCATAACTGTCGGCATCAGGCAATGCGCCGACACCGACGCTATCCAAAACGATAATTATCGTCCGCTCTATCATCTGCTCAACTCTCTATCCTATCGCCGGCACGTCCGGCCCGAGGATGGCTGGCAAAATATATCTCCTTTAAATCTTCCCGAGACAGCGCGGTATATATCTGCGTCGTTGAGATACTGGCATGCCCCAACATCTCCTGGACCGCCCGCAAATCAGCGCCTCCCAGTAATAGATGAGTGGCAAATGAGTGACGTAAGATATGAGGATAGACCGCGGTAATACCGGCCCGGCCCGCGTATTTTTTCACAATCTTCCAGCTACTTTGCCGACTCAACCGTTTACCTCGATTATTGATGATTAAAGCCCGCTCCCGCCGATCTTTAGCCAGCCGCGGCCGACCATTCGCCAAATATTCGTCAACGACTTTAAGCGCAGTTTGGCCCAACGGCACTAGGCGCTGTTTCGACCCTTTGCCAAAACAAGTCAGGTAACCGGATTCAAAATCAATATCATCAATATCCAAACCGGTCAATTCTGATACCCTGATACCGGCGCCGTATAAAAGCTCTAAAACCGAACGATCGCGAAGACCCAGTGGCGTCCGATCTTTAATATCCAACATTTTTAAGACTTCAGCTACAGATAAGATGTGCGGAAGCCGACGAATTTTTTTTGGTGAACGAGTATCCGCCAAAGCGCTGGTTTGGCAATGGCCTTCCAAGACCATAAATTTATAAAATGAGCGCACTGCTGATATCACCCTGGCAATACTGGCCGGCTTTAAGCCTTGTTGACGGAGACTGTTAAGAAAAACAGTTACCTGATCGCCTGAGACTTCCTTGATATCAATATTATTGGCATCCAAATAAGCAAGGTATTTGCGCATATCACGACGATAGGCCAGCCAACTATTTTTAGCGAGACCTTTTTCCACCGCTAAGTAGTTAAGAAATTCCGCGAGAAAATCCATCTCAGGTTTCATCCGGAACGCTCGGCCATGAGCAAACCGATAATGCTTTTAGCGTCACAAATCTCTCCGGACCATACCATGGAGAGAGCTTTCGCCAACGAAAAAGTTGTCATCTTGAGATCATCTTCCTCTTCACCGTCAGGCTCAGCCTCACCCATAGCTAGACCTTTTGCCAGATAAAGATAAAAACGCTCGCTGCTGTAGCCGGGAGCGTTATAAAAATCGACCAGTTTGACCATCTCATCGGCGACAATACCCGTCTCTTCCTTAAGTTCGCGAATAGCGCAGCTGCGAGGGTCTTCACCTTGAACCAATTTGCCGGCCGGTATCTCCCATAACCTTTGGCGAGCGGCATGGCGATATTGTTCAACCAAGACGACTTCGTTATTTTTAGTCATGGGAATTATGCCGACAGCGCCGAAATGTGACAGCACTTCTCGCTCGACTACCTTGCCATTAGGCATCCGCACATTATCGACGAATATTTTGAATATAGCGCCTTGAAAAACTTGGCGCGAGTTGATGACTTTGTACTCTTCCGCCATAATCTTCACCACCTATCCCCATTTACTTTTAGTTAAAATATTAGCGTACCCCTACTTGATTTACCAATTAATAATTATATTCATTTTCCCATAAGTTCTTTTCGTGCTAACGCAAGCAATATTCCTGCCACATTAAGGTTGTCAACAACCTTCTCTATCCTCTTTAAACTCTATTTATCCTCCGGCAATCAACCACATCTGACGATTAATGTTTTAAATAAATCAAACCTTCTTAAGCATTCTTAACTTGGCATATTTTATCAACAAAATGAATTACACGGACTTACGTCCGCGGAACTTTTTTTGAGATTAAAGATTAATAAATTTATTAATAAATTAAATACTTCTTCTCTGAACTCTTTACTCCCGCACTCTAGAGTGCGGGAGTAAAGAGTTCTTTATAATTTTTTCAACATTCAGGGACCAACAAATTTCATCGCGTTTTCAACATCAATCTCAGCAAAGATTTTTTTCTTTTCGGCAAACTTATTTATTATCATTACTAATTCATCTTGCTGCTGCTTAGAAGCCTCTTTAAAGATGCCCTCTAGCAACATTTGCGGCCAAAAATAAGATGGATAACGTCTTTTCATCATCCGCCAGATCTCTTCCATCCCTTCCCGGGAAACACTCGGCAATGATTTTTTTGTTCGCGCAATAACCATTTGATAACCTCTGCCTGACAAACTCAACCAATTATTTATCTTACTAATCGTTGTCATACCGGCTTTTAAATATTTTTGAATTTCCTTAAAAGTCACTCCTGCTATTAATAATTTGGCAATTTTTAATCGTCTTGCTATCCTCTCTACTTCGCTTTTAGAAAGTAAATCTTGCAGTAGATGAGCTGCTTCTTTAGTGTTTTTAGTAACTACTATAGCCTGACAAAGTTCCAATATTAATTCATATTGGCCATCAGTCGTCAACTTTGACTTTAGTCTAGCATCGTTCATTAGCCATCCTCTCCTCTTGTTTTTCATTAGACACCTACATTGCTTTACTCCCGCACTCTAGAGTGCGGGAGTAAAGCAATGAGAATTATTATAACATATTATTTATGTAGTTGTTTGTTTTCTATGCAACCAAGTATATTCGCGCCAAAATTTATACAACATTAGTACAACATTAGGCAGAGAGGAATAGCTGATATACAATATGAATATATAAGTACTGCTTTAAGAGATGTCTAGCCCATTATAACTATATAGAGGTACGCGCTGATTATTAATAAAAAGGCACAATTTGAGTTAGTATTAGGAAACAAAAAGGAGATTTTCCCTCGGATAACACTGAAGGGAAAAATTATCGATGGCTAGAATTAACTATTGTTTATTTCTCTACCGCTATTACCCAATATACCCGCGGCATACTTGCCGGCAGCAGTGGCAGCCATAAAAAACTCCGGTTCTTCTTCGAGAGAGCGCCCCATAGTAGTGACACCATTTTTTGCCGACGCCAACAGTGCTAAGGCGTCAATAGCTTCAAGCTCCTCCAGCTGATGAAGATCGGTCAGTCCGGCACTAGTAATCTGTTTTAAGACAAGCTCTCTTTTTTTTGTCGCTATTTTCGGTAGGACCATAATCGCTGGTGCCAGGGCGGCAACTTTAAGAGCGGTAATGGTATGATGACTGAGCCCATAATGTCGAGGGCGGGTCTCCTGAAAACTTAACCGTAGAAGAGCAATCGGACAGCCGCCTAAAGAAGCAACAGCATTTATTATCTGGCCCTGTTCAATACCAGTATAACCCAGCGATGTACCAGTGCCGACTATACCCGGCCCCATTATAACAACAGCAATATCCGCCTTAGCCACCGCTTTCGCCGCTTGTAAGCCGCTGTAGATATTGACCGCCTCAATGTCTCCGCCGAAAGCCTGACCGATAGTGACGGTTTTCTCCAATAACCCCCGCTCTTTTAGCTCAGCTACGGTTCGGCTATAAGTAATAGGCAACGCCGCTCCGTCCGTCATTATATAAGCGATGGATGCCTGGGGCATTTCATCCTTGATGCCGGCCACCACGGCGTAAAGCTGGCTGTGTAGGCTGCCGGCAATAACCGGCATCCCAGCCAAGCCCACCGATTCTTTCATAATTTGGTGATTCGAGCTGTCAGGTTCTTCAACAGAGAGGCAAGCAAATTGCCACGGAGTATAACGAAGTTTCATTATGTGACCGCCGCACCTCTCATTAGCGGTGAATTCACCGTTCTTTAAGTTCCAGATTACAAAATCACTCCCACCGGAACCTAGGCGTAAATCGCTGGCCAAAGTATTAATTATAACGTTGTCGCCAACCGCTATCTCTCCGGTCAAGTCATTATAATTAATAACATCGCGCGTATCACCGTCAATAACAACAATGGCCTTAGTCAGCGCAGATTTACTACTTGTAATCTCCTTGATTCTGCCTTTTTTAAATGAAACCCGCAAATCTTCTCTTCTCAACTATTGGATGGTTCTATTAACCACTATATATATTTATTCCATAAAAAAAGTTTTTTGTCATCTCAGACTGATAAGAGTAATGCAACACCTTATGCTCTTGCGTTTTTATCCGTACCCCGGTCACCCACATAACCCATCCGTCATTACAAATTGTCAAGATTGAAGATCTGACCCCTTTTGAACGGTTTCGACAATGGCAATGGCTAATTTTGCCGCTCTTTCCAGCTCGGCGATAGAGATGCTCTCCCGGGTCGAATGAGGCTGGAGATAACCGACCCCCAACCCGACCGCGGTCAAACCGCGGACGTTATAAACATTGGTGTCGGCCCCACCGCCGGTAGCCTCCAATACCGCGTCTAAGCCGATATTCGCGACGGCGTTCTGAACTATCTTTACTATCCAATCATCAGCCGTTAAGTTAAAGCCGTCATATTCACGCTGAGCGTCAGCGATAACAGTCGCTCCCATCTTCTCGGCATGGGTTCTAAGATTATCCAATATCGAGTCCGTTTGCGCCTTTAATTTGCTCGCGTCCAAGCTGCGAGCCTCCGCTTTGATATCGACTTTATCAGGTACAATATTGGACGCCCGTCCGCCGTTGATGACACCGACATTGGCGGTGGTTTCGTCGTCTATCCGACCTAAACTCATCGCGGCGATGGCCTTCGCAGCCGCAACAATGGCGTTGACGCCTGTCTCGGGGTTGACACCGGCGTGAGTCGACTTGCCCCGTACCGTAGCAATAATCGAATCCTGAAAGGGAGCGCGTACAGTTATATACCCGACCGGACTGGCGGAGTCAAATATAAAAGCATATTTGGATTTGATTTCAGAGATATCTAAATTTTTAGCTCCCAGCAGACCTTTTTCTTCAGCAACTGAAAAAATTACTTCAACAGGACCATGGGGAATATTGTCTTCGACAATACTGATTATCATCTCCAGCAGAGCCGCGACGCCCACCTTATCGTCGGCTCCCAGAACCGTGTTGGCGGCACTGGTTATAATACCGTCTTTTATCTGAGGTCGAATACCACGACCAGGCGCTACCGTGTCAAGATGAGCGCTGAACATAATCGAGGGGACCGACGCGTTACCGCTAAGAGATATAATTAAATTACCGGTATTCCCGCCGACTTTACCACCGACGTTGTCAATTTCAGTATTCAGTTCAGTGGTTGATAAACCTTTAAGTTTATCCAACAGATATTGGACTACGTTCTTCTCTTCGTAGGTAATACTGTCGATTTGCACAAGTTGAAGAAAATTTTCCAGTAGCCGTCGCGAGTTGACCAAAACCACTCCTAGCCTTTGACGCTGAGAGAATGATCTTGGCTCTTTTGGCGCCGGAGAGCGGCGGTAATAAACCCATTAAATAACGGGTGCGGCCGGTCCGGCCTGGATTTAAATTCCGGATGAAATTGGCAGCCGACAAACCAGGGATGATTACTGAGCTCCACAATCTCCACTAATTCGCCGTCCGGGGACAAACCGCTGCACTTTAAATTCTTTGCCTCCAGTTGTCGCCTAAAGCTATTATTAAATTCAAAACGATGCCGATGCCGCTCCTCGATTAAGTCGTTTTCGTAAGCCTCAGCCGCCTTGGTGCCGGGCTCAAGCCGGCATGGATAACTGCCCAGACGCATTGTGCCGCCTTTGTCGGCTACCCCCTGCTGCGACAACATTAAATCGATTACCGGATAATCGGTATCAGAGTCAAATTCAGCGCTGTTGGCGCCCGCCATCTCCGCCACATTGCGCGCGAATTCGATTACCGCGCATTGCATCCCTAAACATATGCCTAAAAAGGGTATCTGTTGTTCACGGGCGTAAGTTATGGCTTCGATCTTGCCCTCGATTCCCCTGACGCCAAAACCACCGGGCACCAAGATGCCGTCCACCGACGCCAGCTTAGCCTTGACATCCGATAAGCTTAAAGTCTCCGCGTCAACCCACGAAATCCTTACATTTGTACCATGATCAAAAGCGGCATGTTTCAATGATTCCACCACGCTCAGGTAAGCGTCCGGCAATTGTACATATTTGCCGACCAGCGCAATCGTTATCTCTCCATGAGCTGCTTTTATCTTATTTACAAGTGTCCGCCACTTGATAAGGTCGGACGGCCCACAATCGAGCTTAAGGTCGCGAATGATTATCTCATCAACACCTTCTTCGTGTAAGACCAGCGGCACTTCGTACAAATTATCTACATTAACAGCTGAGACAACCGCCTCCACGTCCAAATCGCAAAATAGACCTATCTTACTTTTTATGGCATCATCAATCGGACGATCGCTTCGACAAACTATTATATCCGGTTGGATACCGATACTACGCAACTCTTTAACGCTATGTTGAGTCGGTTTTGTCTTTAACTCCGCGGAGGAATCAAGGTAAGGTATCAGCGTAACATGGATATATAAGACGTTATCGCGGCCGACATCTTTGCGAAATTGGCGAATCGCCTCCAAGAACGGAAGGCTTTCAATGTCGCCGACTGTCCCGCCCACCTCAGTAATTATCACGTCGGCACTATCGTCATCGGCTAAGCTAAGAATTCTCCCCTTTATCTCGTTGGTAACATGGGGAATGACTTGAACGGTACCGCCCAAGAAATCGCCGCGGCGTTCTTTGGTAATCACGTTATGGTAAATCCGGCCCGTGGTGACATTATTGGCCTGGGAGGTGGTGATGCTTAAAAAGCGTTCGTAGTGGCCCAGGTCAAGGTCAGTTTCGGCACCGTCGTCGGTTACGAAGCATTCACCGTGTTCGTAGGGGTTCAGGGTACCCGGGTCGATGTTGATGTAGGGATCAAATTTTTGAATGGAAACGGAAAGCCCGCGTGCCTGCAGGAGTTTTCCCAGTGAGGCGGAGATGATTCCTTTTCCGAGCGAAGAGGTAACCCCTCCGGTTACGAAAAT